>NZ_JBFUDR010000039.1:0-30480 GCF_056404615.1 Massilia sp. P2_C2
CTATATCTTCAATGCTCTATGTTTTTTCTCTTTCAGTATCGCGATACTTCACATGAATGAATTCTCTGGCATCGTTCTCACCTGTCTTAGCATCCACGGCGCTACCAAAAGGCAGTGGGCTTCTAAGCGAATCATAAGCGGAGAAATCAAAAAATGCTTTGCTGAATTTCGCGGCTGAGCAGACAGTTATATGGCTTGCGCGTCCTGCTTCATCCATACTATCTGTTGGCTCGCCTTCAATTACTATGAAACCTCGGCAAATCATGCCCTCTGTGGCAAGCCTTAATTTTGTAGGTTTTATTTTATTGATATCAGCCCGTATCTTATCTAGATTGCGTTCTTTGGTAATTTCGATAAGGATAATCTCATCTGCAGACACCCGGACAACTCCATCGAAGTCGACACCGTCGATGTGTTCAGGACGGCAGGGCGCACCCCACCTTAGTTGAGCAATAGCTCTCACAAAGTCCTCAAGAGTTTTCCAAGTTGCGGCCACATTAGCTCCGTATGAAATAGCAATCCCAGATTAATTCTGGTCAATAATGCCAAAAGGAAACTTATTGTAAGCGCAAGCCGAAGGGTTGGCACGGCTGATCTTGAACTTTTTTAGGGCCAGTGTTCGCTGACATGTGTGCGATCTAGCGGTCGGCCTGGCGAGGTACCCATATGCGTGCGCTTACACGTCATCGAAGGCGACGGGAACGAGCCGCCGCCGGGTGCTGCGCTTCGTGTTCGGGCCGGCCGGCTTGCCTTACGGGCTGCAGTGGGAGCACGCCGCCGACTAGCACATCGATCAGAGCGACGGACGCGGGAGATTCACCCATGCCTGGACCGACGCCCGCTCCCATTGCTTCTTCGCATAGTCGGCGAGCCGGCCCGGTACGGCGTCGCCATTCAGGACGAGGCGATTCAGCATGAGTGCAAGATCCATATCTGCGATACACCAGGTCTCGAACAGATGCTCGCGGTCCTGTACCAGCAGCGTCTCCGCAGCCTTGAACAGTTTTTGCGCGGCCTGCTCCGCAGCAGCAGACAAAGGCAAATTGGACGGGCGATAAAAAAGTACTTCGGTCGAACGTTCCTGGCGAATCGGCAGCAGGTCGCTTCTGAGCCATGCCTGGATTTGCCGGGCGCGCGCCTTTGTTCTGGGCTCGGCGGGATACAGGGCAGTGCCTGGATACACGTCATCGAGATATTCGGTAATTGCCGAGGACTCGGACAAGTGAAACTCGCCATCGAGCAGAGCGGGTACGCGCTGCGTCAGCGATGTGCCGGCGTATTCCGGTGTGCGGTTCGCACCTTTGCTCAGATCCAGCGTTTGCATATCGAACGGAATGCCCTTTTCCTTGAGTCCGACAAAAACAGACATCGCACAAGGGCTGGCGTACTGGGCGTCGACGTAGAGAAGCATGGCGGTCCTTTGACAATGTGGCGAACGTTGTTGGACAGGAAACGATAACACCAGTCCGCCGCTTCTGCACGACGCCCTTCGGACATTCAGTGTTCGATCGCCAGCTTGCCAAAATGCCGCGACCCCGCCGCCATCTCCGCATACGCCGCCGCCGTCTCGTCGATCCCGAACCGATTATCGACCACCGGCACGATCCGATTGGCCGCGATCGCCCGCACCGCTTCCTTGAGATCCGCCACCGATCCCGTACTGTTGCCAACGATGCGCACGGCCTTCCCGATCACGGCGAACAGGTCGAACGCCGTCTCCGACCCGGCAATGAATCCCACCGTGAACACGGTCCCGCCCATGGCGACGGCGTTCAGCGAGCGCGCGAACGACGGGCCGCCGACGGTCTCCACGACGAGGTCGACGCCGCGTCCGCCCGTGATCTCCAGCACGGCCTTGTCCCAGTCCGGCGTCGTCCGATAGTTCACCAGGTGATCCGCGCCAAGCCCGCGCCCGCGTTCCAGCTTGGCGTCGGATGACGACACGAGCACGACGGTCGCCCCGCTCGCCTTGGCGAACTGCAGCGCGAACAGGCTGACTCCACCGGTACCCAGGATCACGACCGTCGACCCCGGACGCACGGACGCCGAACGCACGCCGTTCCACGCTGTCGTCGCGGCGATCGGCAGCGCGGCCCCCTGCGCGAAATCGAGGTGTTCCGGCAGACGCACGACGCTGCGCGCCGGTACGACGACGTACTCCGACAGCGACCCCGGCAGCGTGATGCCGCGCATGGCCGCGATGCGCTCGGGACGCATCGGGCCATCGAGCCAGTCCGGCATGAAGTGCGGGATGACCCGGTCGCCGAGCGCGACATCCGTAACGTCCGAACCCAATGCAACGACCTCGCCGGCACCGTCCGCGACGGGCACGAATGGAAACGTTGCGCCTGGGAAGCGTCCGGTCGCGACCGCCGTGTCGATGTAGTTCAGCGCGGCTGCGCGCAGGCGGATGAGGACGTCGCCCGGACCGGGTTGCGGATCGGGCAGCGTTGTGCGGCGGAAGGCGGTGAGCGAGGGTTCGACGAGTTGGACGGCATACATGGTGGGCTCCTGTGGTTGAGGCGCCAGTGTGATTACCAAATGAAAAGCGATAAACTCTGCTTTTCTTGCAACATTTCCAATCAGGACTTGCGAATGGATCTGCTGGACAGCATGAAGGTCTACGTGCTCACCATCGAAAAGGGCAGCCTGAGCGCGGCCGCGGAGGTGTGCGGGATGTCGGCGACGATGGCCGGCAATCATGTGCGCGCGCTCGAGCAGCGACTCGGCATGCAGCTGATGCACCGCACGACGCGGCGCCAGCACGTGACGGCGTTCGGCGCGGATTACTATGCGCGCTGCAAGGAAATCCTGCGGCTCGTGGCCGAGACGGATGCCCAGGCGCAGACGATGCGGCTCGCGCCCGCGGGCACGTTGCGCGTGACTGCCCCCGTCACCTTCGGCACCGAGGCGCTGACGCCGGCCCTGTCCGATTACCTGGCGCGCTATCCGGAGGTGGACGTCGAACTGGACATCTCCGACCGCATCGTCGACTTGATGGACGACGGCTGCGAGGCCGCCATTCGCATCGGCCATCTGTCGCCGGATTCGGGCCTCGTCGCGCGGCCGCTGGCGCCGTACCGCCTGATGCTGTGCGCATCGCCCGCGTACCTGGCGCGGCGCGGCATGCCCGTCACGCCGGCCGACCTGGCCCGGCACGACTGCCTGTCGTTCGGCGCGGCGAACATCGTCCGATGGCGGTTCCAGCGCGAGCATGATGTCTGCCAGGTGCCCGTCAACGGTCGCGTGAAAATCAATAACGGGCAGGCGTTGCGGGTGGCTGCGCTGCAGGGACTCGGCATCGTGCTGTAGCCGGTGATCCTGCTGGAAGCCGACGTGCGCGCCGGGCGCCTCGTCCGGCTGTTGCCCGACTACGAGTTGCCGAGCCGGCCGATGCACGTCGTCTATTTGCCCGACCGTTATCGCTCGCCCAGGCTGCGCAGCTTCATCGATTTCGTCGTCGAGCGTTTCGGCGAGGCGCCGGCGTCCCAGCCTGACTGATGGGCCGTGAAAATCGGCACGACGGCGCATGTGGCCATCGACCGCGGGCCGCCGGCCCAGCCGCTCAGTGCTGATAGATGCTCGAGTAATTACCCGAACCGATCTGGCTGATAGTGGCCGTGAACCCGTCACCAACCTGCCGGATCGACCCGTTATTGTTATTGCCGACCTGCGTGATCAGGGCCGTGTTGCCGAGGAATACGCCGCCCATGCCGGCCTGATCGATACGCGCCAGGTTGTAGTTGCCGTTCTGGTTAATGGTCGCGGACTGGAGGTTCCCGCTCTGGTTGATCGTGGCCTGGTTGTCGGCGCCCATTTGCTGGATCAGGAGGGTCGAGGCGCTGGCATCTGTCTGGTTGGTGATCGCGTTGTTCCGCAGGCCCGTCTGCATGATGTCGTGACCGCCGATGCTGGTGTTGATCTCGGTGGCCGATACGGTATTGCCGTCGCCGTTCTGCACGATCGTCGGGCCGATGGTCGTGCCGGTGAGTTGATCGACGACCGTCGCGCTGTTGTTGGTGCCGGTTTGCGTCACCCGAACCTCGGTATCCGCCGCATTTTGCTGGACGTTGGCGGCGTTGCCGGTACCGTTCTGGTTGATGATGACGTCGGCCCCCGAGCTGGGGCCCTGGTCGACCACGGCGCTGTTCATATTGCCCGTTTGCGTGATTTCAACGTTCGGYGGGAGGAAGCCGACATCGTGTTGCAGGATGCCCGCGTTGTTGCCCGTCCCGGTTTGGGTCACGGTCGCCGTGGCGCCCGTTCCCGAGGTCTGGATGATGCCGCTGGTCGTGCCGCCGGGGCCGCCTACGTGGTTGTTGGTGCCGATCTGCGTGATGGTCGCGGTGACGAAGGCGTCGGCGTCGAAGCCGGATTGTTCCGCAGCGGCCGTGTTGCCGGTGCCCGACTGCGACACCGTGACGGTCGGTGCCGCCGCGGCGAACTGGCCAGCGCACGCCAGGGCGATGCCCAGTGCAATTGCCGATACCGATAGTGCGAATTTCATGAACTGCTCCTTGAAGTGGATAAGGGGCATGTCAGGAACTATTCAGCGCCCCTGGTACTGAATGATGGTGGCCGATTTGCCGTTGCCGTATTGGGTGATGCGCGCCAGACCCTGCTGGCCGTACTGCGCGATGTGCGCCGTGTTCAGCACGCCCTGCTGGTCGATGGCGGCACGGTTGCCGCTGCCTGCCTGCACGATGCCGGCTTCGTTCTGCTGGCCGCGCTGCTGCACCAGGGCTTCATTGTCGAATCCGCCCTGGACGACGCTGGCGCTGTTGGCCGTGCCGTCCTGCGCGACGGTCGCCTGGTTTTGCCGGACGACGAACCCGGCGATCATCCCTGCCGTGACGTTGCCGGCCCGGGCCGTGCCGTCCAGTTCGGACGGGGCGAGATCGCCGGCCCGTGCCACTGCGGCCAGCAGCAGGGCACCGGCGGCGAGAAGCAGGTGTACGGTCTTCATAACGCCCGCTCCGCCATGCGCTTCATGCCGTCAGCTTCCAGGTAGCGCTTCAGGACCGGATCGGACAGCGCGGCCTCATCCTTCGGTGCCCAGTTGCCGGCCTGGATGCCCTGCGCGACCAGGTGCACGACGGCCGCCTCGATGGCCTCGTTGACGCACAGCTGCGTGGGCTCGTTACGCGTGATGCCGGCCTCGAATTCCGCCAGGTCCTTCACGTTGACGAACTTGAAGACGCTGGGATGCAGCTCGTACGAATAGACGGTCTTGGTGGTCGATACGCTCTGCAGGATCTGGCCGCTGCGGATGTCGACCGTGCGCAGGCTCACCGTCACCTGGTCGACGCGGTACTGGGTGCTCATGCCGATGCCGAGGAAGCGCGCGCCCACGCCGCCCGTGCGGACATTGCTTTCGTACGCGACGATGCCGCCTTCGACGAGGACCGATGCCGCCAGCAGCGGGGGAATCTGCACCGCCGGCATGCCGGCCGGCTGCGGCATTTCCAGCGCGCGCACGATCTTGCGTTCGGTGAGCAGGTTCTGCAGGTTTTCGCGTTCGACCGGGATGAACCAGCCGGAATCCTGCAGCGCCCGGATCAGCATCGACGACGCGCCCTGCGTCACCGCCGTGGAAAACGAGCTGTCGGGGGCCGGCTTGTACTGGCCCGTCTGGTCGCGGATGCCATACACGGCCACGGCGACCTTGCCCTTCGGCGGGGGCAGGGCCAGCAGGTCGCGCGTGATGGCGGTCGCGGGCGTGAGCCGGGCGTTGTCGCGCACCCCCGAGGGCGTGTGGACGCACCCGCCCAGCAAGCACAGCAGCGCCAGCGCGACCGGCAGGGCGACGCGGCGCGCGCTCATTGCCCCACCTCGAACGAGGTGACGGCGCCGCTCGACTTGTCCGTCGTGGTCACGCGCAGCAGGCCGCCGCCCAGGTCGGTCACGGTGATGATGAAGTTCTCGGTCGAGAATGTGCCGGGCAACAGCTTGCCGTCCGTCCCCATCAGCTTCGACGTCGCGGCGGAGGCGAGCTGGCTCAGCATCATGCGTTCGAGCGTCTGGTTGAACTGTTCCAGCGGCGACTGGTTCAGCGGCGACGTTCCGCCGAGCCCCGATTGCCCATGCTTGCTGGTCGCCGACGCCGAGGCGAGCAGGCCGGGCCCATTGGATGGCGGGCCGCCGAAATTCGGATTGACCGGCACGTAGACCAGTTCGGAAGCGCCTGCCACGGCGCCCCACAGTGCGAGGACGCAGGCGACCGGCAGGACAAGATACGTGAACAATCGGTGGAACATGGCTCACTCCTTTGCGGGATCAGAATTCGTCGGGCGCGAGGTCGGCATCGCGGATGAGTTGGCGCTGGCGCTCGATGTCGAGGATGGTCCGGTAGGCGCTTTCGGCGGCGTTTTCGCCCAGCGCCTTCAGCTCCGTGCGTGCGGGCGGCAATTGGACCTGGAGCACGCGGCGTGACCCGAATTCGACCCAGACCTGCGTGCCCCAGCGTGCCGACGGACGCTCGCGCAGCGCGATCGTATAGCGGTCGCTGTCCGGCCTGTCGAGCCATACGGCGATGAAGTACCGGCAGAATTCATGGCCCGCCACCGTGATCGGCTGGCTCGTCACGATGCCCCAGCCGTCCGCATCGAGGTCGCGTCCGGCCTGTCCGGCGGCGCGGACGCCGGGCGGCCAGGCGGCCGCCAAGAGCAGGGCGATGAGGAGGCGGGCGATGGCTGCCATCTGCAATCCTTATTGCATAAAAGTTATGCATGCAGTGTAGCGATCGGACGCGCTCGCCCCATGAGCGCCGTCAGATGAATGGCGTCGCCCGCTTGAACACGCCGTGATCCAGTCGTGAGCTCTTCGTTAACATTATGGAATACACTGTCTCCGTCGTAACATTCCCAACCTGAAAGGAGACGGTATGACCTCGAAATCGCTCATCGCACTCGCGTGCGCGCTGACCGCAGCCGCCGGCGCCCACGCCGCCGACCAGTTGCAGGCCCCGATGACCCTCGTGAGCCTTGAGGGTACCGGGAAAATGATCGGTCACGTGACGATCACCGAATCCAGGTCGGGCCTCGTGTTCACGCCGAGCCTGACGAACCTGCCGCCGGGCCCGCACGGCTTCCACGTGCATGAGGCGGGCAGTTGCGGCACCAATGAAAAGGATGGGAAACAGGTCGCGGCGGGCGCGGCCGGCGGGCACTTCGATCCGACGGCGGCCAGGCACCATGCGGGGCCGTCAGGCGACGGCCACCTGGGCGACCTGCCGACGCTCGTCGTCGCGGACAATGGCGGGGCCAGCATGGCCGTGGCGGCGCCGCGTCTCATGAAGCTGGCGGAAGTGAAGGGCAAGGCCCTCATGATCCACGCCGGCGGCGACAATTTCGCCGACCAGCCGAAGCCGCTCGGCGGCGGCGGAGAACGCATCGCCTGCGGCGTCATCCAATAACGCTTACAGGCCGAGGTCCGACAGGCCGGGATGATCGTCCGGCCGCCTGCCCAGCGGCCAGTGGAACTTGCGTTCGGACTCCTGGATCGGCATGTCGTTCAGGCAGGCATAGCGCCGCTGCATCAAGCCCTGGTCGTCGAATTCCCAGTTCTCGTTGCCGAAAGTGCGGAACCAGTTGCCGGAATCGTCGTGCCATTCATAGGCATAGCGCACCGCGATGCGGTTGCCGTCGACCGCCCACAATTCCTTGATCAGGCGGTAGTCCAGCTCCTTTTTCCATTTGCGGTCGAGGAACTGGACGATCTGCTCGCGGCCGTCGACGAATTCCGTGCGGTTGCGCCAGCGGCTGTCCGGCGTGTACGCGAGCGCGACCTTTTCGGGATTGCGGCCGTTCCAGCCGTCTTCCGCCATGCGCACCTTCTGGATGGCCGTCTCGCGGGTGAATGGAGGAAACGGCGGACGGGCTTCAGTCGTGGACATACACACTCCTTTTTGAAATAGGTCGAGTCGAAAGCACGCTCAATAGCGTGAATGCTTGCGAGAAATCAAGGGACCGTAACATTCTCCCATGGATTTGTTACAATATTTCAACATATGTACACGTTATTTTCCCTCGGCCTGCTATGATGGACAACTAAAGTCATTCCTGGCTCGATTCTGACGACCAACGATATGCCCTGGCCTTTCGATCTTGCGTCACCGGATGAAGCATCCGCCCGCCAGCCGGGCAGTATGGAATTGCAGATGCGGCGCCATCCGTGGGAGACGACGCCCGTCGGTCCCGTCGAACATTGGCCGTTCAGTCTGAAACTCGCCGTCCGCACCTTGCTCGATTGCCAGTTGCCGATGTACCTGGCCTGGGGCGACGCCTACACGCAATTCTTCAACGACGCCTATGTCCCCATCCTCGGCGACAAGAAGGATGGGGCGCTGGGCGGCGACGTGCGCGTGACGTGGCCGGAGATCTGGCCGACCATCGGCCCGATGTGGGCGAGCGTACTGCAGGGCGAGCCCAATGGGTCCAGCGACCTCGCCTTGACGATCAACCGTTACGGCTATTTCGAGACCTGCCATTTCGCTTATTCGTACAGCCCGGTCTACGGCGACGGCGGCCGGCCCGAAGGCGTGCTCGTGACCTTCGTCGAGACGACGGAGATCGTGCAGGCCGAACGGCGCCGCGCGTTCCAGCTCGAGCTGGCCGACATCCTGCGCCGCGAGACGGCTTCCGGGCCGCTGCTGCGGGCCGCGCTGGGCCAGGTCGGCGCCTATGTCGCGGATGCCACCGTGACGTATGCCGAGGTCGGGCCGGGGGAGGACGCGGCCGTGATCCTCGAACAGTGGCAGGATGGCGCGCGCACGGCGCAGTGCGGCCGCACCGTGCCGCTGGAACAGCTGGCGCAGGATATGTCGGAACGGCTGGGCGCGGGCGAGACCGTGTGGTTGGCCGATGAGGGCACCAGGGCCGGCATCGCGGTGCCGCTGATGGAGGGCGACCGCCTGGCGGCCGTGCTGGCGCTGCATGCGCCGCTCGCCGCGCATCGCATCGCCGACGAGGTGCGCCTGCTGGAAGACGCCGCGCGCCGCACCTGGGAAGCGTTGCGCCGCATCCGCGCCGAGGAAGCGCTGCGCGAGGAGACACGGGTACTGGAACTGATGAAGAGCGCGACCGAGACGCTGGCCTCGACCATCGCCCTCGAGCCGCTGATGCAGGCCATCACGGACGCCGCCACCCAGCTCGTCGGCGCCGAATTCGGCGCGTTCTTCTACAACGGCAAGGACGACAACGGCGACATCTACCAGGTCCATGTACTGTCCGGCGCGCCGCGCACCGCCTTCGAACATTTCGGCATGCCGCGGCCCACCGCCGTGTTCGGGCCCACGTTCCACGGCAGCGCGCCGATCCGCAGCAACGACATCCGCAAGGATCCGCGCTACGGCTCGATGGCGCCGCACTACGGCATGCCGTCGGGGCATTTGCCGGTCGTGAGCTACCTCGCCGCGTCGGTCGTGTCGCGCTCCGGCGAGGTGATGGGCGGCCTGTTCTTCGGCCATTCGAGACCCGCCATGTTCAGCGAGCGCAGCGAGGAGCTGATCGGCGCGTTCGCCGTGCAGGCCGCCATCGCGATCGACAACGCGCGCCTGTACGACATGGCGCGGCGCGCGGCGCAGGAGCGCGAACAGTTGCTGGCCAGCGAACGCGCGGCGCGCGCCGAGGCCGAGCGCCACAACAAGATGAAGGACGAGTTCCTCGCCATGCTGGCGCACGAATTGCGCAATCCGCTGGCGCCGATCACGAGCGCGGCCCAGCTCCTGCGCCTGCCCGAGGTGAACGAGGGACTGCGCCTGAAGGCCAGCAACATCATCTCGCGCCAGGTGCGGCACATGACGGAGCTGGTCGACGACCTGCTGGACGTCTCGCGCGTTACGCGCGGCCTGGTCAAGCTGGAGAACGAGATCCTCGACCTGAACAAGGTCGCGATGGCGGCCGTGGAGCAGGCGCGCCCGCACATCGAGGAGCGCCAGCACGGCCTCTCGGTGGAGCTGCCGGATGCGCCCGTGCCCGTCGAGGGCGACCGCACGCGGTTGATCCAGGTGCTCGTCAACCTGCTCAACAACTCGGCCAAGTACACGCCGTCCGGCGGCCGCATTGCGCTCACCGTGACGCATGACGACACGTCGGCCGAGGTGGTCGTGCGCGACAACGGCTCCGGCATCGATGCCCAGCTGCTGCCGCACGTGTTCGACCTGTTCACCCAGGCCGACCGCGCGCCCGACCGCTCGCAGGGCGGCCTGGGCATCGGCCTCGCACTCGTGAAGAGCATCGTCCGCATGCACAATGGGACGGTCCGCGCGCACAGCGACGGGCCGCAGCAGGGCACGACGATGACGGTCGCACTGCCGCTGGCGCATGCCGAGGTGGGGCAGGTCGTGCGCTCGGGCGAGGGCAGCGGAGAAGCGCGTCCCCTGACGGTCACTATCGTCGACGACAACGGCGACGCCGGCCATTCGCTGGCCGTGCTGCTGCGCGCCCACGGTCACACGGTGCACGTGCACGAGGATGCGGCCACCACGCTGGCGCAGGCCGATCCGGCCACCGAGGTCTTCATCCTCGACATCGGCCTGCCCGACATGACGGGCTATGAACTGGCGCGCCGCCTGCGCCGCGACGCGCGCCACGCGCACGCCGTCTACGTCGCGCTGACCGGCTACGGGCAGGAGCGGGATCGCGCGCTGTCGCGCCAGGCGGGCTTCGATCACCACCTCGTCAAGCCGGTCGAAATCGGCAAGCTGACGCAGGTCCTGGGGGCGGCGGCCGAGCGCCGGCTGGGCGTGGAAGGTTGACATCCGTTGTCCAGGCGATCAGTATTGGCCGCGCTTTAATTACCCATTCTCCGAGCAGCCGACCGTGTCCCGCAAAAAGAACAGCCGCCAGTGGGCCCGCCTGCGCATCCTGTGCCATGCGGGACTGGACCTGATGACGACCGCCCAGGACGCCTTTGGCCTGGTGCGCGAACTCATTCCGAATTCCTGCGCCGAGCTGGCGCTGCGCGTCGAGCCGGTCGAGGCGTCGCCGCCGGCCGGGAACGAGGCCGCGTTCGTGCAGGTGTTGCCGCCGCCGAGCGGCTATGCGTTCCGTGACCATGCAGGCTTCACGATGCCCGGCACGCCCGCCCTGCATACGCTGCAGGTGCCACTTCAGAACGCCGGCCGCCGGCTGGGCGAGATCACGTTGTGGCGGCACGAGGGCCCCGCGTTCGACCATCACGACAAGGAAGACCTGCAGCGCGTGGCGACCTATTTCGAACACGTGCTGCGCAATGCGCCCGAACTGGCGGCGGGCAGCGCCGGCGTGATCGAGGACGAGGCCATGCTGCTGGCCACCGTCGACGGCCAGATCCTGTATCTGAGCGATTCGGCCGGCGCGCTGCTCGACCAGCTGGCCGCACAGGAGCGGCAAGTCTTCAACCGCCGCACGCTGCCGCCGTTCTGTCTGCGCCTGGTGGAATCCGTGGCGCATGGCGACCGCTATCCGTGGCTGCTGCCGCTCGGGATCCTCGCCATGGCCGGCGGCGTGCTGGAGGCGCGCGCGCAATGGATGAGTGCCGGCGGCGCGGCCGCGCTGCATGCCGAGGATCCGGCGTATATCCGCACGGTCGGTATCTTCATGAAGTTCGTCGTGCCGCTGCCGCTGCGCATCTGGCGTGCGCTCGGCTCCGTCGAGCTGTCGCCGCAACAGGCCGAGGTGGCGTTCTGGATGGGTGTCGGCGGTGGCCGCGAATCCGCCCGCGCCAACATGGAACTCAGCGACGCCGTGCTGCGCGACTGCGTCAAGGCCGTTTACGAGAAATTCGGCTGCTCGTCCGAGGCCGGCCTGCTGGAGCAGTTGCGCCCGGCCGTCGCGCGCATGTAGCTCATCGGTATATTCCACCCCACGGATGGGGCTGGGATGGCGCGGGCCGTCTTCCTATCATGACATCATAAAAGCGATACACCGCCGTTCCCGCACGGCGCGTGGGGGGATCATTCACATCGCAAGCTGCGTTCAAGGGAAGCGCAGCACGTCGGCCGACACCGTGGTGCCCGTCAGCGGCAGCAGCGGCGGCAGGCCGGCGGGGCGCGGCGGCAGGTCGCGCCCGGGCAGGCCGGGGATGCGTTCCTGGACGAATACGAGAAAGGGCGGATCGCCCCGGAAGTCGAAGGCGAAGCGTTGCGCTTCGTCCTCGACGCCGCGCAGCGTGAGATGCCAGCTGAAGCAATCGCCGTCCGTGAGCACGCGGCCGTTGACGGCGGTGCGCCACGGACAGGCGCCGACCACGCGCACGGTGATCTCGGACGCGCGGTTCTTCGAACGCAGGCGGAATTCCACGTGGCGCCGCGCGTTGCTGCGCTGGTCCTTCTCGATGACGAGGTCGGGCCAGGCGACGGCGTCATCGCGCGGCGCGGCCGCATACCACACCGGATCGGAATCGGAACCGAACAGATACGGCAGCACGTACGGATGCAGCGTGTTGGGAAAGACCTGTCGCGTCCAGGCGTCGAGGGGCCCCGGCGGGTGCAGCCAGAACGCCTGCCAGCTCGGCGTGTCCTTGTAGTACACGAGCCGGTTCGGCGCCGGAAACGCCGGCACCTGCGGCACGGCCGCGTACGCCATGCCGAGCGAGACGCCCGTGCCCAGCAGCAGCGGACGCACGAGCCAGCGCGGCGCCAGCATATCGAGCAGCGTGCCGCATAGCCCCGCCAGCAGACAGACGARTGCCGCCGGCAGCACGAGCCAGGCGGGCGACAGGAAGACCAGGCTCGCGTGCGCGGCCGGCAGCAGCAGGACGAGGGCCGGCAACGTTCCCAGCCCGGCGACGGTAGCGCGCCGGGCACGCGTCCATGCGCGTGCGCGCCCGTCCGCGAGCGCGAGCCAGGCGCCTTGCGCGGCCAGCAGCGGCCAGGCCAGCACGTAGCTGGCGCCGGGCGCGCGTACGCAGACCGCGACGAGCGCGAGGTCGGCGGCGAGCAGTACGCCCAGCGCCGTCGTCGCCACGCCGAGCCGGGCCTGCAGGCGGCGCTGCAGCGCGCTGAAGACGGCCGCCGGCAACAGCATGTAGGCCAGCCGTTGCCAGTCGGCGCCGCCGTCCCCGGCGAGCACGGCGGCCGGATAGCGCGCCTGCAGCGCCGGCAGCGCTTCGCGGCACAGGTAGGCGATGAACGTCGCCAGCACGGCCATGAACAGGAAGCTGAACATGGCGTCCGCGATGTCGGCACTGGACGTGTTGTCACGCAGGGCGCGACGGCAGGCGAGGGCGGCCAATCCGCAGGCGAGCAGCGCCAGCGGCCACGTCAACCGATAATCGTAATGGACCGTGCCTACCAGCGGCAGCGGAAAATACACCTGGCCGCGCGGCGCCGCCGTGGACGGCAGGCTGGCGTTGCCGAAGCGGTGCAGCAGCGCGAGCATCGTGTCGCCCTCGTGCTGCAGGCTGGCGCTGGACAGGCGCTGCGGCAGGTCGTGGATGCCATCCCAACCGAGCGGGCCCTGCGTCGTCGCGAAGTGCAGCACCGGGAAGCCGGCGCCGGCCAGCGGCGCCGCGCCGGCGCTCTGCGGCAGGCGCGCATCCAGCTCGGCCCTGAACGAATCGCCATGCGGTGAAGGCGCGCCCCGCGCCCAAGCGTCCACGGTAAAGCCGTCCGCATGCGCGGCGCCGATCAATTCCAGCGGGCCGCGGTTGCCGGCGTTGTCGAAGCGCAGCGCGACGCGGACGCGCTTCGCCCACGGATGCGACGCCATGAAGGCGCGCGCGCCCATTGGTTGGCCGGCGTCGGCATCCGTGAAGACGAACAGGATGTCGTTGTCGAGCGACGGCCCGGCCTGCAGCACGCGCATGGCTTCCAGCAGCGCGGCGGCGGACGCGGCGCCGTCGGCCGCGCCCAGCGTGCCGGTGCCGGAATCGTAGCGGGCCATGGCCAGCACGGCCGGGCGCGTCGCATCCGCCGCCGCGCCGCGCGCAACGCCCGGCTTGCGTACGACGATATTGCGCGCGGTCGCCAGCGTGACGCTGGCGTGCGACATCCAGTCCCATGACGTGGTGTGGACCGTGTCGACCTGGACCTCCGGCTCCAGGCCGAGGGCGCGGATGCGTGCCAGGAGGTAGCCGCGCGCGCGGGCATTGGTGCTGCTTCCGGCCGGACGCGGCGCCTGCGCGAGCGTCTGCACGTGCGCCTGGGCGCGTGCCGCGCTGAAGCCGGGAAGGACAGGCCCGGTCGGCAGCGGGGCCGCTTGCGGCTGCAGCGCCAGCCAGGCCAGGAAGATGACCGTGAAGAGGGCCAGGCCGCAGGCCACGTAAAAGGTCGGCCCGGGCGTTTCGGGCAATCGGGGAACGTGACGCATGATTGCGTCTCCATTGTCGTGAAGAGTATGCGCAAAAAAAGACCCGCCGGAGGGGGCGGGTCAAGAGGGACGTAAGGTCAGTCGAGTTTCCAGACGTAGGCGAGCTTCGCCCAGCCGGCTTCCGCCACGCCGTTATTGGTGGCGGGTTTGAAGCTGCACAGGCTCAGGGCATTGAGCGCGGCGCGGTCCAGGTCGCGCGAGCCGCTCGAATGCTCGATGCGCGCCGAGCTCACGCGGCCATCGGCACCTACCAGCAGGGCCAGCATCGTGGTGCCGCTGTCGCCCCGGCGCGCGGCCGCGGCCGGGTAGTCGGGCAGGGCGCAGCCGTTGGCGTTCGCGAACACGGCCGCGCGCATCTGGCCGGGATTGCCGGTGTTCGTGGCCGGCGCGGCGGGCGTTTCGGGCGCGCTGGTGGCTGCCATCGGTGGGAAGGGAGAAGGATCGGATTCGGTCGTCGCCTGGATGGGTGCCGGGGTCGGCGGCGGCGCCACGTCCACCTCGGTTTTCGGCACCATGATGTCCGGCGGCGCGATCTGCGGCATCGGCTTCGGCGGTTCGGGCGGCGGCAGCGGTGGGTGCGGCCGGTCCGGCGTGAGCGTCACCTGCACGGGGTCCGGCAGGGTGGGCAGGAAAATTTTCTTCGTATTGATGCTGTGAATAAACAGCGCGCCGAGTGCCACGTGCAGGCCGGCGACGAGGGCGAATTTGGCGGCTTTGCCGTGTTCGTGGGCGCCGCCCGAGAGACGTGTGAATTGCATGTCATCCTCCTTGTTGTTGTTGCCGGTGTTGCCGGATGTGAATCGGAGTGAGGCGGTGTATCCTGTAGACGGAATAAATATATGCTATCTACTAGCAATAAGTAAAGCTAATTCGTAGCAGGATGCAATTCCACTTGTGCGCCGTGCATGTCGGCCCCTGTAGGAAAATGCTTGCGGGTTGCCTCGCGCCCGCTGCTGTTGTATGGAATAATCGTCTCTGAGCTTTCACCTGGAAGCAGAGAGCCTGGAGAATCGAACGTGCAGAAAGAGCAAAAGCCGATCCGCGTGATGCTGGCGGACGATCACCCGATCGTGATGACCGGGTTCGCGATGTCCTTGTCGGCGCAGGGAATGGAAGTGGTGGGCCAGGCCAAGAGCCCGAGCGAAGCCGTGGCCATGTATGCGGAATTCCGGCCCGACGTGGCGGTGCTCGACATCCGCTTCGGCACCGAACTGACGGGCATGGATGCGGCACAGAACATCCTCAGGAGCGATCCGAAGGCGAAGATCGTATTCCTCAGCCAGTTCGACCAGGACAGCCTGATCAAGGAAACCTACCGCCTGGGCGCACACGCCTTCGTGACCAAGGATTGCGACCCGGCCGACCTGGCCGACGCCGTGCGCCACGCGCATGCCGGCAAGCTGTACTTCCTGCCGCAGATCGCCGAGCGTCTGGCCAGCCTGGCCGTCCGTGGCGACGTCTCGCCGCAGTCGCAGCTGGACGAGCGCAGCCTGGAGATCTTCAAGCTGATGGCCGAGGGCCTGACCAATATGGAGATCGCCGAGCGGCTGAACCTGTCGACCAAGACCATCAGCAACATCAGCCAGGCGGTGAAGGAAAAGCTCGGCGTACACCGGCAGGCGTACATCACCAAGCTGGCCGTCAAGCATGGCCTGATCGAGCCCTGAAGCGTTCAGCGCCGTGCCGTCGTTCATGCTCCGGTTGCTGAATCTGGCGGGCCTGCTGGTCGCCCTGGCCGGTAGCGCTCACGCCACCGCCACGCGCGAGATCAAACCGGAGCCCGTCCAGGGCTACCGTTACCAGATCGTCACGACGGACGACAGCGCCATCACGCGCCGCATCGTGGATGACATGGTGCGCCGCCTCGTGCCCGTGTTCGCCGTGTTCCGCACCGAACTGGCCCAGCACCGGCGCATGCTGTACGTGACGGTCGGCCCGGCCGCCCTGCGCGACGTGGCGCAGCGCCGTTGCGACTGCGTCGTCGTCTCCACGTTCACGTCGAGCCAGGTCGTGCGCTCGATCCTCGGCACGCTGCCGCCCGCGCGCGCCGCCCTGTTCACGGCCGTGTATGCGGAACCGGCGCCGGCCGACCAGCTGCGTCTCGTGGCCCTGCTGTACCGGCGGCCCGTGCGCGTGGCCGCCATCCTCGGTCCCGACACCGCGTTCCTGAAACCCGTGCTGGAAAACGAGCACGTGAACGTGCTGCAGGCCGAACCCGACGAGAGCATCAACCGCATGCTGAGCCAGATCACGCAGACCGACGTGCTGCTCGCGCTGCCCGACAGTGTCGTCTACAACACGGAAAACTTCCGCAACATCCTGCTGTCGACCTACCGCAAGAAGCAGGGCGTGATCGGCTTCTCGGCCGACATGGTCAAGGCGGGGGCGCTGGCGACGACCTATTCCGAAGTGGAGGACATCAATGCCCAGGTGGCGGAAATCGTGGCCAGCTACGTGGCCGGCGGCGAGCTGCCGCAACCCCAGTTCCCGCGCTATTTCCACACCATCGTCAACGAGGGCGTCGCACGCTCGCTCGACGTCGAGGTGCCGGACAACGTGCGCAACTTTGCCCGGCCCGTGCCGGCACGCCAGCCATGAAGCGCCCCGCCGCCCTGCGTGACGCCTCGCTGCGCGCCGCCGCGCTCAGGTCCGGCAAGCTGCGGCCCGACCGGCTGCGGCCCGACGCCCTGCAGTTCTGGCGCGGCTGGAGCATCGGCCTGCGCATGGCCTTCATCACCATGCTGCCCGTGACCCTGCTGTTCACGTCGTTCGTCTGGTATTCCTGGTATGCGCACCGCGCCCAGGTCGACGAGGAACTGGCGGAACGCGGCCGCATCCTGGCGCGCGCGCTCGCCGAGACCAGCGAATACAACGTCATCTCGGGCAACCTGTCCGACCTGCGCCTGACCATGAATGGCCTCGTGCAGTCGGACAGCAGCGTGTACCGCATCGACGTCATCGACGTGAACGGCCAGAACGTCGTGCCGGTCGTCTCCGAGCACCCGATCGAGGCGGAGAACCGCTCGTTCGAGGCGCCGATCCGCAAGCAGGTCGTGTGGATCAACCTGTTCTCGGACAACGGCACGCCGCACGTTTCCGCCTCCAGCGACACGCGTCCGCCCACGCTGACGACGGAGGTCGTGGGGCTGGTGCGCGTGACGATGTCGCCCACGAACATGCTGGCCAAGCAGCTGCACCGCTTCCGCGTCGAGCTGGCGATGGCCGCGCTGGCGCTGGCGGCGAGCGGCGCGCTGGCATACATCCTCGCGCGCAGCCTGACGGTGCCGCTGCGCGAGGCGATTTCCGTGCTGCGGCGAATCCGCGGCGGCAACTACCGCGTGCACCTGCCCGTCACGACGGGCGGCGAGGTGGGCGAGCTGCAGGCGTCGATCGGCGAGATGTCGGTGGCGCTGGACCAGTCGAAGCAGGATCTGGAAAACAAGGTGGCCGAGCGCACGCGCGACCTGCTCGCGTCGCGCAACGAGGCGCTGCGCGCCGACGCCGACAAGCGCAAGCTGATCCAGAAGGTCAACAGCATCATCGAGGACGAGAGAAAGAGCATCGCCGTCGAGATCCACGACGAACTGAATGCGTCGCTGATCGCCGTACGCCTGGAGTCGCAGACGATCCAGCAGCTCGCGGCCAAGGTCACGCCGGGCGAGGAAATCGACCAGATCCGCGCCAAGGCGCAGGCCATCACCAAGCTGGCGCTGGACCTGTATGCCAACGGCCGCCGCCTCGTGCGCCGCCTGCGGCCCGAGGTGCTGGACATGCTGGGGCTGCACGGCGCCGTCGAGGAAATGGTCAGCCACTACCGCAGCAGCTCCGGCGTGCACTTCGAATTCGAATCGCAGGGCGATTTTTCCAAGATCGGCAACGAACTCGCGATCTCCGCCTACCGCATCGTGCAGGAAGCGCTGTCGAACATCATGAAGCACTCGCAGGCCGGCTTCGCGCGCGTGAGCCTCGTGCTGTCGGACGAGGACGAGGCCCTGCACATCGAGGTCCAGGACGACGGCGAAGGCTTCGATCCGGCCGTCGCGTCGGAAGGCATCGGCATCATCGGCATGCGCGAGCGCGTGTTCGCGCTTGGCGGCAGCATCCACGTGCAGTCGCGGCCCGACGAGGGCACGCTGGTCGCCATCACGCTGCCGTTGACGGGCGCCGTTCCAGTGTAGGGTGGGCACCCCGTGCCCACGCGCAACGCCAACAAACCGCATCCGTCGCGCGTGGGCACAGTGCGTGATTGATGCCCCCGGCATCAATCACCCCACCCTACCATGCACTCGCAAATTTCGTGAGTAGGGTAGAGTAGCGTCCGTGGCAATCCCATAGACGTTCAAACTTACCCTACACTATGCTCAACGCATTGCAGACGCCTTTTGAACAAGGCAACCAGAATCAGACCACGACCTGGGCTGATTGCATCGCCTGGTACGAGAATCTCGCACACCAATACCCGCAGGTGCTGCGCTTTTACGTGGTCGGGACCTCCGACGCCGGCGTGCCGATCCACGCCGGGGTGGTCGCGGCCGACGGCGTGTTCGACCGCGGGCAGATCAAGGCCGCGGGCCGTCCCGTCTTCTTCAACAACAACGGCATCCATCCGGGCGAACCGGAAGGCGTCGACGCGTGCATGGCGCTCGTGCGCGACTTTTGCCAGCAGCCGGAGCGCCTGGCCGCGCTGGGCAAGACCGTGTTCCTGTTCGTCCCGCTGTACAACGTGGACGGCGCGTTCAACCGCGCTGCGACGTCCCGCGTGAACCAGGACGGCCCGGAAACGTTCGGTTTTCGCGGCAACAGCCGCCACCTCGACCTGAACCGCGACTTCGTCAAGTGCGACACGCTGACGGCGCAGACCTTCAACCGGCTGTTCACCGAATGGGATCCGGACGTGATGGTCGACACGCACACCTCGAACGGCGCCGACTACAGCTACACGATGACCCTGATCCCCACGCAGCCCGACAAGCTGGGCGGCGAGCTCGGCGCCTTCCTGCGCGACAGGATGCTGCCCGCCATGTATGCGGAGATGGACAAGCGCGGCTGGCCGATGTGCCCGTACGTGAACCCGGTCAAGGACAGCCCGGATGAAGGCATCGCCGACTTCCTCGAGACGGCGCGCTTCTCGACCGGCTAYGCCGCGCTGCACGACACGATCGGCTTCATGCCCGAGACGCACATGCTGAAGTCCTTCGCCGACCGCTATCACTCGATGCGCGCGCTCGTCGAGACGGCACTGGATTTCACGATCGCCCACGGCGCCGACATCGTCCAGTTGCGCCGCGCGACCCGCGCCGCCGGCCGCACGCGCCGCGAATGGCCCGTGCACTGGGCGATGGACGAAGCGCAGCCGTCCACCTTCCGCTTCAAGGGCTATGCGGCCAGATACAAGGCGAGCGTGCTGGGCGACTACCAGCGCCTGTACTACGATCGCAACGCGCCGTACGAACGCGACATCCCGCACTACAACCGCTTCCCGGYCGACGTCGTCGTGCCCGCACCGACGGCCTACGTCGTGCCGCAGCAGTGGCGCGAAGCGATCGAGCGCCTGCGCTGGAACGGCGTGAAGCTCGAGCGCGTGGACGCCCAGCGCACGCAGGAAGTCTCCACCTACCGCATCGCGGCCGTGACCTCGCGGGCGCACGCGTACGAGGGGCACATGTTCCACGACGAGGTGCAGCTGGAACGCCGGCGCGAGACCGTCACCGTGCGCGCGGGCGACTACATCGTGCCGCTCGACCAGGACCAGGCGCGCTACGCCGTCGAGACGCTGGAACCGTTGGCCCACGACAGCTTCTTCCGCTGGGGTTTCTTCAACAGCGTGCTGGAAAAGAAGGAAGCGTATTCGGACTATGTGTTCGAGGACGAGGCCGAGCGCCTGCTGGCCGCCGAGCCGGCGCTGGCGGCGAAGTTCGACGCGTGGAAGGCGGCCAATCCGGAACTGCTGAAAGACCAGGGTGCGGTGCTCGACTTCATCTTTGCCAACTGCGCGCGCTGGAACGAGCCGGAGTGGCGCCGCTATCCGGTCTTCATGATCGATTGACTTACCTGGAGAGGAGACACCATGCATTACAAGATCGCCGCTACGCTCGCATTGCTGGGCGCAGCATCGGCGGCAACGGCCGCGCCATCTGCCGGTCAAACTTATTTTGAACGCAATTGCGCGAGCTGCCACACGGCCGACGCGGCCATGGGCTCGCGCGCGGGTCCGCCGCTGTTCAACGTCGTCGGCCGCAAGGCCGCGTCGGCGCCGGGCTACAACTATACGGACGCGCTGTCCAGGGCCGGCACGGCCGGCAAGACGTGGACGCGCGCGGAACTCGACGTCTTCCTGCGCGACCCGGGCAAGGACGTGCCGGGTACCGCGATGCCGATCGGGATCGCGGACGCGAAGGACCGCGCTGCCGTGATCGATTACCTCGCCGCGCAAAGCGGCAAGGCGGACGCAAAGGTGGCGGCCAGGGCCGCGAGCGGTGCGCGCGCCGGCGCCTGGACCGAGGACAAGCCGGGCGACATGCACCGCATCACCGTCGACCAGCTCGTCGCCCCGTTCGCCAGCGAGAGCGCGGGCAATGGCCCCAAGCTCGCGAAACGTCCCGACGGCGCGCTGCCGGCCGTGCCGAAAGGCTTCAAGGTGAGCGTGCTGGCCGACACCGGCAAGGCCCGCTATGCGTTGCGCGCGCCGAACGGCGACATCATCCTGGCCGATACGGGCAAGAGCGAGATCCGCATCCTGCGTCCGGGCGGCGGCGGCGACACGATCGCCGCGGACAGCGTGTTCGCGACCGGCCTGTCGCATCCCTACGGCCTGGCGCTGTGGCCGGCCGCGCAGCCGAAATACCTGTATGTGGCGAACGTGAATTCCGTCGTGCGCATGCCGTACACGACGGGCGACCTGAAGGCGAAGGGCAAACCCGAGACCATCGTCGAGAAGCTCGCCGAGACCGCGGGCGGCCACACCACGCGCACGCTGGCGTTTTCGAAGGACGGCAAGACGTTGTTCGTCTCCGTCGGCTCGTCCACCAATATCGGCCAGGGCATGAGCACGAAGGCGGCGTTGCCGCTGCCGCAATGGGAAGCGGCGCATGGCCTGGGCGCCGCATGGGGCGAAGAGACCGACCGTGCCACCGTACTCGCCTTCGACCCCGACGGCAAGCAGCGCCGCAACTACGCCAACGGCCTGCGCAACTGCGTGGGCATGTTCGTGCATCCGGACACGGGCGACCTGTATTGCAGCGTCAACGAGCGCGACGAACTGGGCGACAACCTGCCGCCCGACTACGTCACGCGCGTGAAGCAGGGCGGCTTCTACGGCTGGCCGTGGTACTACCTCGGCGCGCACGTGGACCCGCGTCTGGAAGGCGTCCGGCCTGATCTGAAAGACAAGGTCACGACCCCGGACACGCTGATCCAGGCGCACTCCGCGCCGCTGGGCATGGCCGTGTACCACGCCCCGGCGGGCGCGAAGCACGCGTTCCCGAAAGAGTACGACGGCGACATCTTCCTCGCGCTGCACGGCTCGTGGAACCGCGGCATCCGTACCGGCTACAAGGTCGTGCGCGTGATGATGAAGAACGGCGCGCCGACCGGCGAATACCAGGATTTCATGACGGGCATGGTGCTCTCGGACCGCGACGTATGGGGCCGTCCGGCCGCCGTGACGGTGGCGGCGGATGGCGCGCTGCTGGTCGTCGACGATGGCGGCGGCGTGCTGTGGCGGATCGTGCCTGAAAAATGACGCGTAGGGTGGGCACCCCGTGCCCACGCGGACGTTTGCGATGTGTTGACGTTACGCGTGGGCACAGGGGTGCCCACCCTACGTGAGCAGCGCGGCCAAGGATAAGAAAACCTTAAGCGAGCTTCCGGATGATGGTCGGCAGATGTCCGACTTTCGATCCGGAGGCAAGCATGAACGATGTATCCCTTTCCCGCGACGGCAAGGTTCTTGTGTGGGACCTGCCGGTCCGCGTCTTCCACTGGCTGATGGCGGCCAGCTTCGCCGGTGCCTGGCTGACCGCGGAGCACGAGCGCTGGCGCCTGCTGCACATCACCTTCGGCTGTACCGTGCTGGCGCTGGCCGTCCTGCGCCTTGCCTGGGGCCTGTTCGGCTCGCGCCACGCCCGGTTTGCGGCGTTCGTGCGCGGGCCGGGCGAGGCGCTGCGCTATCTCGGCGGGCTCGTACGCGGCCAGCCGCGCCATTACGCCGGCCACAACCCGGCCGGTGCGCTCGCGATCGTGGCCCTGCTGGCGTTGGCCCTGACGGCGGCCGCCACCGGGCTGGCAACCTTGACGCTGGGCGACGCCTGGGAAGAGGTCCACGAGCTGCTTGCGAACCTGATGCTGGCCCTCGTCGGCGTGCACGTGGCGGCCGTCGTCGTGTCGGGCTGGCCGCATCGCGAAAACCTCGTGGCGGCCATGTTCAGCGGCCGCAAGCGCGGCGCGCCGGACGAAGGCATCGCCCGGCCGTGGCGCGGCCTGGCCGTCCTGCTGCTGGCGGCGGTGCTCGGCTTCTGGGGCTGGCAGCTGAGCCATCCGTCGAGCGGCCTGGGCGCCATCGCGGCGGTGGAAGGCGGGCACACGCATGGCGCAGCAGATGACGACTAATCCCGCGCGTGGGAGAATGGCCACATGCATATCCTGCTCGTGGAAGACGATCCCCTGCTCGGCGACGGCCTGCGCGCCGGCCTGCGCCAGCTCGGCTTCCAGGTCGACTGGGTGCAGAGCGGCGATGCGGCCGAGCGCGAGTTGCGCGCGCAGGAATACGCGGCGGCGGTGCTCGACCTGGGCCTGCCGCGCAAGGATGGCATGGACGTGCTGGCGGCCGTGCGCGCGGCCGGCCTGACGACGCCCGTGCTCGTGCTGACGGCGCGCGACGCCGTGCCGGACCGCATCCGCGGCCTCGACGCCGGCGCCGACGACTACGTGGTCAAGCCCGTCGACCTGCACGAACTGGCCGCGCGCCTGCGCGCCCTCGTGCGGCGCGCGCACGGACAGCCACGCGACCGCCTGCAGGCGGGCGACGTCGAGCTGGACCCGGCGGCGCGCACCGTGCGCAAGGCCGGCGTGCCGGTGACGCTGTCGACGCGCGAATTCGACCTGCTGCACGCGCTGATGCTGAACGCGAACCGGGTCATGACGCGCGAACAGCTGGAACAGCATTTGTACAGCTGGGGCCAGGAAGTGGAAAGCAATGCCGTCGAGGTGCACGTCCATAACCTGCGGCGCAAGCTGGGGAGCACGCTGGTCCAGACGGTGCGCGGCGTCGGCTACATGCTGCCCGGCCCGGCGGGCGTATGAGCCGCACGGCGCCATCGCTGCAGGTCCGGCTGCTCGGACTGATGTTCGGCGTGCTGGCCGCCGTCTGGGCCGCGACGCTCGCGCTGACCCTGTCCGACACGCGCCACGAACTGGGCGAACTGCTCGACGCGCACCTCGCCCAGTCGGCCTCGCTGCTGCTCGTCCACGATGCGGACGAGGACCTGGAAGCGCCGGCGGCGCCCATGCTTCACCGCTACGCGCCGCGTGTCGCCTTCCAGGTCTGGCGCGACGGCCACCTCGTCCTGCGTTCCGCGAATGCGCCCACGCAGCCGTTCGGGCCGCGCGCGGCGAGCGACGGCTTTTCGTTCTTTGCGGACGGCGACGTGCGCTGGCGCGTGTTCGCGGCCTGGGATGCCGCGCGCCGGCGCCAGGTGTACGTCGGCGAGCGGCTGGGCGCACGCGACGAAATCCTGGGCGCCGTGCTGCGCGGCGTATCGCTGCCGCTGGCGCTCGCGCTGCCCGTGCTCGGGGTGGCGACGTGGTGGACCGTGCGGCGCGGCCTCGCGCCGTTGCGGCGGCTGGGGCGCACGCTGGCGGCGCGCCGCCCCGACGCGCTGGAACCCGTGCCGCAGGAAGGCATGTTCGCGGAAATGCTACCGTTGGCGGCGGCGCTGGACGACCTGTTGCGGCGCATCGGTGACCTGCTGGCGAACGAGCGGCGCTTCACGGCCGACGCGGCGCACGAGTTGCGCACGCCCGTGGCGGCCATCCGCATGCAGGCGCAGGTGGCACGGGTGGCGACCGACGACGCGGCCCGCGAGCACGCATTGGATGGCCTGCTGGCCGGCTGCGACCGCGCCGCGCGCCTGATCGACCAGTTGCTGACATTGGCCCGGGTCGAGTCCGCGCAGGCGCCGCAGATGGTCGCCGTCGAGCTGGCCGGCGTGGCGCGCGCCGTGATGGCGGAACTGGCGCCGGCCGCGCTGGCAAAAGGGCAGCAGGTCGAGCTGGATGCGCCGGGGACGTACGAGGTGCGCGGGAACGCGCTGCTGCTGGCGGTACTGGTCCGCAACCTCGTCGACAATGCCGTGCGCTATGCGCCGCAGGGGGCGGCGATCCGCGTGCGGCTGCAGCGGGAAGGGGAGGCGGTCGTGCTGGACGTGGAGGATGGCGGACCGGGCCTCCCGGATGCCGACCTGGCGCGGCTGGGCGAACGTTTTTTCCGCGTGCCCGGCAGCGCGGCGTCCGGCAGCGGGCTCGGATGGTCGATCGTGCGGCGCATCGCCGCGGTCCACCACGCCCGCGTGGACGTGGGGCGGTCCACGCGGTTGGGTGGGTTGGCCGTTACCGTAAGCTTTACCGCCGAACGATCGTAGGGCGGGCACCCCGTGCCCACGCGTGACGCCTGCACCACGTTGGCTCCCGCGTGGGCACAGGGGTGCCCACCCTACGTCATATCACAGTACATCATCTGGTTTCGGCGATCCAGCGATCCACCTTCTTCTCCAGCAGCGCCAGCGGCAGCGTGCCTTCGCCCAGCACGATCTCGTGGAACTTCGGCAGGCTGAACTTCGGCCCGAGCGCCTGTTCCGCGCGGGCGCGCAGTTCCTGGATCTTGAGGGCKCCGATCTTGTAGCCGAGCGCCTGGCCCGGCCACGCCATGTAGCGCTCGGTTTCGCTGCGCGCGAGCGCTTCCGGATAGCCCAGCGTCTCGCGCATGTACTGGAGAGCCTGCTCGCGCGTCCAGCCCTTCGCATGCATGCCCGTGTCGACGACGAGGCGCACGGCGCGCAGCATCTCGTCGTTCAGGTGGCCGAACCAGTCTTCCGGCTTGTCGTACAGCCCCATCTCCGTGCCCAGCGTCTCGGCATACAGCGCCCAGCCTTCCGTGAACGCATTGTTGCCGCCGAACTTGCGGAAGTTGGGCAGGCCCAGCTCCTGCATCAGCGCGATGTGGAAGTGGTGACCCGGCTGGCCCTCGTGCAGGAACAGCGTGACCATGCCGGTGCTGCCGTACTGCGTGGGGTCGTTCACGACGGACCAGAACACGCCCGGACGCGAGCCGTCCGCGGCCGGCGGCGTGTAGTGGTCGGACGCCGTCGCACGCGACAGTTCCGGTTCCAGGCGCAGGTCGAGCGGCGTCTTCGGACGCAGCGAGAACAGCGCAGGCAGTTTGGTCTTCAGCTGCGCGTCCAGCTTGCGGTAGACGTCGATGACTTCCTGCTCCGTCTTGAACGGCTTGAATTTCGCCTGCTCCGACACCCACGTCGGCAGGCCAGCGGCCGGGCCGTCGTAGCCCATCTGCGGGCCGATGCGGGCGTACTCTCCCCGGATGCGCGCGACTTCCTTCAGGCCGATCTGGTGGATCTGTTCCGGTTGCAGGTCGGTGGTCGTCTGGCTCGCGACGCGCACGAGGTACCAGTCCATCCCCTGCGGCAGCGCGCTCCAGCCGGCGGTCGTGCGGCAAGCCGGCAGGTAGTCGTGTTCGATGAAGTCGGCCAGGCGCTTCAGCGCCGGATTCAGCTTGCCGGCGATCGTGCCGCGGTAGCCGGCCGCGAGTTTCTTTTTATCGGCGGCGGAAAAGGCCGCCGGGAAGTTCTTCACGGGCGTGGAATAGATGCTGTCCTCGGCCTTCTCGGCCACCAGCTGTTTGAACTGGGGCAGGGCCGATTGCATGACGGCCTTCGGCTGCACGACGCCGCGCTTCATCCCTTCGCGCATGTTGGCGATGGCCTGGTCGATCCACGGACCGAGCTGGTTCAGGCGGCTCAGGTAGGCCTGGTAATCCTTCACGGTGGACAGTGGCTGCGCCTGCTGGCCGCTGCTGTAGTTCGCGAGCGTGACGGGCAGGGCATCCATCTGGTTCAGCGGCAGCAGGTGTTCGGGGAAAGGCTCGAAGCGCAGCGCGGTGTTCAGTTCGTAGTCGAGGATGTCGTAGCTGGTCTGGTCGCGCTGGGCGAGGCCGTCGCGGCGGATCGCGTGCAGGCGCTTCAGGTAATCCTTGTACAGCGCGAACTGGCGCGCGCGGTTCTGCGGCGCGATCGACATGCCGAGCTGGTCGGCGTAGCGGTTGTCGCCGCTCTCGCCGGCGGAGACGGGGTCGAAGCGCGCCAGCGCGTCCCAGTATGCGTCGGCAAGCTGGTTGAGCTTTTTCGATTCGGCGCTGGCGGCGTTCGTGGCGCCGATGGTGGACTTGGCCGCGGTGTCGGCGGCGAGCGCCGGCGCGCAGGCGATGAGGCAGGCGGCGGCGATGGTGCCCAGGGTGGGGATAGCTTTCATGTGGTGTGCTCGCGTAGAAAAAGAAGCGGCGCCAAGGATACGCCTCGCGCCGCCCGCAGCCCAGTCTTTACAGGCGCTCTTTAATAATTGGCCAGCGGCGCCAGCTGCCCGCCCTTGAAGGTATAGAGGGTGACGGCCGTCTTCTTCAGGTTGCCGCTCGCATCGTAGCCATAGGTGCCGGCCACGCCCTGGTACGTCATCGTGTGCAGCTGCTTGCCGACGGCGGCGGCGTCCATGGTGTTCGCGGCCTTCATGGCCTGGGCAATGAACATCGTCTGGTCGTAGAACGCGGGCGCGTACACGTCCGGGTCGCGCTGGAAGCGCTGCTTGTAGCGGGCCTTGAACGCGGAGCCGCCGGCCTGCTTGTCGAGCATCGCGCCGGCCTGGGCGCACATGATGTTTTCTCCGACGGCGTCGCCACCCAGCTTGGCCATCTCCGGGCTGCACAGCGTGTCGCCGCCGAGCAGGCGCACGTTCGCCATGCCCAGCTGCTTCATCTGGCGCGCCATCGGGGCGCCCTGCGGCGCGTAGCCGCCGAAGAAGATGGCGTCGACCTTCTTCGCACGGAACGCGGTCAGGATGGCGGCAAAGTCGCTCGCCTTGTCGTTGGTGAATTCGCGGCCGGCCACGGTCACGCCCGAGGCGCGCGCCTGCTTCGCGAATTCGTCGGCGATGCCCTGGCCGAACGCGGTGCGGTCGTCGATCACGCCGACCGTCTTGAGCTTGAGTTCCTTCGCGGCGTACGAGGCCATCGATGCGCCCACCTGCGTGTCGCTCGCGACGATGCGAAACACGTTCGGGTAGCGCGACTGGGTGATCTTGGGGCTCGTGCCCACGGTCGACATCAGGATGCCGGCATCGTTGTAGACGCGCGAGGCGGGGATTGCCACGCCCGAGTTGTACGGGCCGAGCACGAACTTGACGCCGGCGTCGGCGAATTTCTGCGCGACGTTCACGCCCGCTTTCGGGTCGCCCTGGTCATCCTCGGACAGCAGTTCGAACTTGAGCGTCTTGCCGCCCACCTTCAGCTTCTGCGCGTTGAGTTCCTCGACCGCGAGGCGCACGCCGTTCTCGTCGTCCTTGCCGGCGAAGGCGTTGGCGCCCGACAGCGGGCCGCTCACGCCGATGCGCACGACCTGGTCCTGGGCGACCGCGGAAGATCCGGTCGCCAGCAGGATCGCCGCCAGCGCCACGGTTTTCATGGTTGATGCCATTCGTTTTTCTCCGTTGTAATCAACGGCCGCCATCATCGCACGAATGGCTGGGGGTGCAAACTGGTCAGGCAGGGAGACCGTGCGTGATCAATTCCAGCGGCAGCGCAGTGGTGCACTTGATCTGCTCCATCGAGAACGCGGAGGAGACGCCGGCCAGCTGGGCCGTCTTGATCAGCTTCTTGTAGAAGCGGTCGTAGCCGCCGATGTCCGTCGTGACGACCTTCAGCAGGTAGTCGACGTCGCCGCTCATGCGGTGGAATTCGAGGACTTCGGGCAGCGCGACGACGGCGGAGGCGAAGCGCTCCAGCCATTTATCGTCGTGCTCGTTGGTGCGCACGCTGACGAACACGGTCACGGGCAGGCCGACCTTCTTCCGGTTGACGATGCTGACCCGGCTCTCGATGTACCCCTCTTCCTCCAGGCGCTTGACCCGTTTCCAGCACGGGGTGCTGGACAGCCCGACTTTCTCGCTCAGGCCGGAAATCGACAGGGTCGCGTCCGCCTGCAGGGCCGCCAGAATTGCACAGTCGTATTTGTCGAGTGAATTCATCTTATTCGTCTCGCGGTATTAAGAATGTCCGTTCTTCAGCTAACGAAAAATCAAAGATTCTTTAGTACGTCATTTTCAGCACCGAACCGTAACATATTACTCAACAATCGCGCTGCTGGCGCATTTATTTTTGGACTTTTTAGAAATTTTTACATGGCCCCCGACATCTACCTCGACGCAAACGCCACTTCGCCGGTTTTACCTGCTGCAATTGCTGCCGCGGTCGATGCGATGGCGGCCTCGTTCGGCAATCCGAGCAGCAGCCACGCCACCGGCCTGCGTGCCAGGCAGATCCTGGACACGACCCGCGCCCGGGCGCGCCGCGTGCTCGGCGCCGGCCCCGGCCGGGTGTTGTTCACGAGCGGCGCCACCGAGGGCATCCAGACCGCCGTGCTGTCCGCGCTGGTCGCCGTGCGCGCACGCCAGGCGGCCTTCGATGCGTGCGGCGACCTGCTGCTCTACGGCGCCACCGAGCACAAGGCCGTGCCGGAAAGCCTCGCGCACTGGAACCGCCTGCTCGGCACGGGATTGACCCTATACGCATTGCCGGTCGACGCCACCGGCCGCCACCGCCTGGACGTCCTGCGCGACCTGGCCCCGCGTGCCGCCATGGTGTGCACGATGGCGGCCAACAACGAGACGGGCGCGATCTCTGACCTGGCCGGCCTCGCGCGCGTGCTGCGCGAGGCCGGCGGCGGGGCGTACTGGATGGTCGATTGCGTGCAGGCGCTGGGCAAACTGCCGCTCGACCTCGCCAACACCCGCATCGACTACGCCCCGTTCTCCGGCCACAAGCTGCATGCGCCGAAAGGCATCGGCATGCTGTACGTGCGCGACGGCGCGCCGTACACCCCGCTGATGATCGGCGGCGGCCAGGAGGGCGGACAGCGTGCCGGCACCGAGAACATGGCCGGCATCGCCGCCCTCGGCGCCGTGCTGGCCGCGCTGGAAGAGGGCGGCACGTTCCGCAGCCACGCCGAATTGAACGCCCTGCGCGAGCGGCTGGCGGCTGCCTTGCGCGCCGCCTTTCCCGCCATCGTCTTCAATGCGCCGTTCGAACACACCCTGCCGACCACGCTGAATTTCGCCGTGCCCGGCGTGGCGAGCAAGGACCTGCTCGACCTGTTCGACGCGGCCGGCGTGCGCGTCAGCGCGGGTTCGGCCTGTTCCGCGGCCAGGGCCGCGCCCAGTTACGTGCTCGATGCGATGGGCTTGCCGGTGTGGCGCAGCGGTGGTGCCGTGCGGCTGTCGATCGGACCGCTCGCGGACGATGCCTTCATCGACGCCGCCTGCGCGCGCATCCGCCGCTGCGGCGAAGCGTTGCGCGCGTCTCCGCTCGACGGCGGGCATCCGGGCGTCATGCAGGTCAGCGGCGACGGGCGGCACGGCTGGATCGTGTTCGATGCCGGGGCCTGTGTCGTGATCGACCCGCCGCGCGAGCAGGCCGGCCGTATCGCCGCGCTCGTGCGCGACGCGGGCCTGCGCGTGCTGGCCGTGGCGGGCAGCGGGACCGATCCGGATGGCGCGGCGGCGCGCGCAGCCCTGCGCCTGGCGCTGGGTGACGGTCACGCCGAAGCGGGACCGCCCGACTGGCCGACGGAAGCGGAATCCGTCGTGCTGGACGACGGCAGTCATGCATCCTGCATCGCTATCGGTGCCACCGTGCTGGCGCGCGTGGCCGACGGGGCCGGCTATCTGCTGGGCGGCGCAGACACGGGCCGGCTGCCGCGCACGGCCGTGCGCATGGCCTTCGGCGCCATTGACACGGGTCTCCTGGCGCATGGCGACACCGTGCTGTGCCACGGCGCCGACGTCGACGGCGTGGCCTGCGCGCTGCCGCCGCCGCCGTGCCCCGGCACGCCGGGGCAGCTGCATGGGGACACGC
>NZ_JBFUDR010000040.1:0-30236 GCF_056404615.1 Massilia sp. P2_C2
GGTCAGCACCGTGCTGAGCTGGCTGCCGGCCTTGCTGTTGCCCGCGACTTCGCCCAGCGCATATGCGACTTCGCCCGTCATGCCGCCGACCGTCGGCGTCGTGTAGAACATCGCGTTCTGCATGCGGATGTCGATCGCGTTGAACACGTTGCGGCCGAAGAAGGCGGCGGCCGCGCCGGCCATGCCGTCCTCGAACGGATCGATGGTGTCGGTCAGCGCGCAATACGCGGGCGTCCACGAGCGGCCGACGCGCAGCATGCCGAGACTGCCCTTCAGGCCGACCCACGCATGGCGGCCGAACAGGCGGCCGCTCTGGCCCAGGTTGCCGGTATCGACGCTGAAGCCGTTCTCCAGCTGGAACATGACGGACAGGCCGTCGCCCAGGTCTTCCGAACCGCGGAAGCCGAGACGCGAGCCATACCAGTTGCCGCTGTCGACGCCGATCTTGGTGGGGGCGACGTCGGACGACGAGCGGGACAGGCTGGCATCGATGATGCCGTACACCGTGACGTTGCTCTGAGCGGAAGCCGGTCCCGGGATGGCGCCAATGGCGGCACAGGCGAACAAGAACTTCTTCATTATATTTTTCTCCTTCAGGATGCTGCTAGTGTCTCGTGGATGAATTGGTTTTTTTCGGCCTCTGTGTGCCTTTGAACCGCTTGCGCCGATGATTCACTTTAGGCTCGAACCCGTGGAATTAGTCCTTGAAAACCCTTCCCAAAAAGCATAAGAAAACAAATTCATGCATACAGATAGAGGAAAATGCTGCGGGCCCGAAAAAGCCCCTGCGGACAAAAAAAATCCGCGGACATCGCTGCCCGCGGACGAAGAGCCCGCGAGGACGGGCTGGAGGCGCAAACGTTATACGCTGGGACGAAATGGGCCTACCCGGCGTCTTGATAAATCACGGCGAGATCGCACAAATCCCAGTTCCCGCCCGTCAGGACCACGCAGACTTTTTCGTCCGGCCTGACGTCGATGGAACGGGCCAGCAGCGCGCCGATGCCGATGGCGGCGGCGGGTTCGGCGATCAGCTTCGCGTCCCGCGCAAGTAGCCGCATGCCCGCGACGATGTCGGCGTCGTCGACGAGGACGATCTCGTCGACGTATTTTTCGATGATGGGATACGGGTTCTGGCCCGGCACGCTGATCCTCAGGCCATCCGCGATCGTGTTCTTCAGCGGCAGCACCGTCCGTTCCCGGTTCAGCCGGCTGTGGTAATACTTCGGCGTCAGCGCGGGCTCCGCGCCGATGACGCGCACCGACGGTTTCGTTTCCTTGATGGCGGTGGCGATGCCCGAAATGAGACCGCCGCCGCCCATCGGGACGATCACCGTGTCCACGTCCGCCAGGTCGTCGAGGATTTCGCAGCCTATCGTTCCCTGGCCTGCCATCACCAGCGGGTCCTCGAAGCCATGGACGGCGACATACCCGTTTTCCGCGGCGATCTCGCACACGCGTTTCCACCTTGCCGCGGTATCGCCGTCGAACAGGATGACTTCCGCGCCGAGCGCCCGGGTGTTCTCGATCTTCAGGGCGGGCGTGGTCACGGGCACGACGATGAACGCTTTCACGCCCAGCATGCGGGCGGCGTAGGCGATTCCCTGGGCGTGGTTGCCCGACGACGTGGCGATGATGCCGTTGGCGATCGCCGCACGCGGCAGCGACAGCGTCTTGTTCAGGGCACCGCGGATCTTGAAGGCGCCGGTGATTTGCAGGGTTTCCGGCTTCAGCCAGACCTGGCAGCCGGCCGCTTTTTCGATCTTCTCCGCGCGCAGCAAAGGCGTATGCCGGATGTGCCCTTTCAACCGTTCACGGGCCGCGTGGATGTCCTCGATGGTCGGGTAGTCGCGCATGGAGTGTTCCTTCATTCGAAAAATTTAAAATATGTGCCGACGCCGCCTTCCAGCGCATTCCGGTAGATCTTCGTCGCCGTCGTATTGTCCTGGATGGCCATGCCCGTGGAATCGAAGATCGTGATTTCGCTGTCGTTTTCCCGGCCCGGCTTCCTGCCCAGCAGGATCTCGCCGATTTCGCCATGGATGTCGTCGCGGGCGATGATCTGGCGCTGCAACGGATGCCAGGTTTCGCCTTTCGAGGTGCACTGCAACATGGAATCGTTGACGATTTTCGCGTGCCGGAAGATCTCCGGATCCAGTTCCTGCTTGCCCTGTGCATCCGTGCCGATGGCGACGATGTGCGTGCCGGGCTTGACCCAGCCGGCTTCCACCAGCGATCCCTTCCCGCGGGTCGTCGTCACGAGGACGTCCGCCCGTTCAACCGCCGCCTGTTTCGATGCCGCCATCGTCACCGGAATATCGAATTCGCTTTCGATATCCGCCTTGAACTTGCGCAGCGTTTCCGGGTGGTTGTCCCAGGCATGGATCGCTTCGATCCGCATGACCTCGTTGATGGCGCGGATCTGCATCCTGGCCTGGTTGCCCGTGCCGATCGACGTAACCACTTTCGCGTCTTTCCGCGCCAGCGCTTTGACGGACACGGCGCCGGCCGCGCCCGTGCGCAGGCCGGTGATCAGGCTTCCGTCCATCACGCAGGCCAGTGCGCAGCTCCTGGCATCGAACAACAGGATCGTTCCCATGCCGCTCGGTACGCCATGTTGTTGCGGGTTGTTCGGGAACCCGCCGGACGACGCTTTCATCGAAATCATTTCATTGCCCGAGTAATAACCGAGCTTGAAGTCGATGTCCCCGCGCGGCGCGGGAAGGTCGATCCCGATATAGTCCGGCTGGTCCACCTGGCCGCTGTTGAAGGCTTGATAGGCCTCTTCCACCGCCGCGATGACTTCCCGCATGCAGATCAGGTGGGCGACTTCCTCTTTCTTGAGCAACAGCGTTTTCATTGTGTCCCTTTCGATGTCAGTAACCGCGCGCCCGGTCGACCAGACCCGTCAACGGCAGACCTTCCCGATGGCGGCGGATGTTGTCGATGACCACGTCGGCCGCAGTCTCCGGCTGCGTCATGCTGGCGATATGCGGCGTCAGCACGACCCGCGGATGGGTCCACAACGGATCGCCGGGCGGCAGCGGTTCCGGTTCGCAGACGTCCAGGATGGCCTGGCCGACCTGCCCGTTGTCGAGTGCCTGCAGCAGGTCCCGCTGCACGAGGTGTCCGCCGCGGCCCACGTTGATCACGGTGGCGCCCCGCGGCAGCTGGTCGAACAGGCGGCGGCAGAGGATGCCGCGCGTGTCGTCCGTCAGCGGCAGCAGGCAGATGAGGATGTCGGTGCGCGCGAGGAATGCCGCCAATTCCTCCGGGCCGGCATGGCATGCGACGCCTTCGATCTGCTGCGGCGACCGGCTCCAGCCGGCGCAATCGAAACCGAGGCCGCGCAGGCTGGCCAGCACGGCCCGCCCCAGCACGCCCAGGCCCAGCACGCCGACGCGGCGCACCGACGCGGGATGCACACGATGCGGCTGCCAGTGCGCTACCCGCTGCTGCTCGAGGTAGGTGCGCCAGTCGCGGTGGATCGACAGCACGGCCAGGGTGACGTATTCGACCATCCCGCCGATGATGCCCGGCTCGACCATGCGTACGACCGGCACCGTCGCGGGGATGGCGGACAGGTCGAACTGGTCGGCGCCGGCCCCGGTCGAGAACAGGATTTCCAGGTTCGGAAACCGCTCCGCCAGGTCCGCCGGCGGCTCCCACGCGGCCAGGTAGCGCACGGCGCGCGGATCCCCGACGTCGGGCCAGATGCGGAACGGCAGTGCCGGCATCTTGCGGGCAAACCGTTCCGCCCAGACGGCGCCGCACACCGGATCGGATTTGTACAGGAAAGTCATGGGGCGCAGAGCCTGACGACTTCCCGCATCAGCGTCGGCGGACTGGCCAGTACCGGACATGCCAGTGCCGCAGCAAGCGGGTCGCGTAAATGCGCCAGCGATGCCTGGGCCAGCACCAGCACGTCCACTTCGCCGGCGAGGCCGGTAGCCGCCTCGTGCAGGATCGCGTCATGCCGTGCCCGATCGCCTGCCAGCAACGCCTGGTAAGCCTCGGCGCACAACGCCGTGCGAATCGTGACGTCGCGCCCCTGCTCCGAGGCATGGGCGCGCAGCAGCGCGCTACTCGGCTCCACCGTGCTGGACGCCGTGCAAAGCAGACCGATGCGCGTGCCGCTGCGGGCGGCTTCCGCCATCATCGGGTCGTCGATCTTCAGGATCGGCACCTGCACGATGCGCCGCGCGATGTCGACCGCCGGCGACGTCGACGAACAGGTGACGACGATCAGGTCGGGCTGCGCTTCCGCCGCGAGCACGATCTGATCCACCACGCGCCGGTAGACGAGCGGCAGCGGCTTACCGCGCAACAGGTCTTGCAACAGGCTTTCGTTAAGGATGTGGAAACAGTCGGCGGCGGGGATGTCGGCGCGCGTGCGTGCCCTGAAATCCTCGACCAGGAAACCGACGGTATGGACGAAGGCAATACGTTTGGTCATACAAGATTCTCCTGAAACTGGTCTAGCTTGAAGACCGACCTGAGTTCGTCGATCTGCGCCATGTTCAACGGGCTGGTCGGCGTATTGCGCAGCAGTAGGAACAATTTCGCTGTCTCTTCCAACTCCTCCGTCGCGTACACGGCGGCTTCGAGCGAGGTACCGGAAACGACCGGCCCGTGATTGGCGAGCAGCACGGCGCAATGCTTGCGCGCGAGGCCGCGGATGGCCGCACCGAGCGCGGGATCGCCGGGACGGTGATAGGGAATCAGCGGCAGGCGGCCGATCTTCATGACGAAATACGCCGTCAGGGGCGGCATGCAGTCGTCATGGTCCAGGCCGCACATGCAGGAGACCGCCGCGGAATGCGTCGCATGCAGGTGCACGATGGCGCCCGCGCCCGCACGCTCCTCATACATCGCGCGATGCAGGAAGGCTTCCTTGGAAGGCGCATCGCCGCTGACGTGGCGCCCATTCCAGTCGAGCTTGGCCAACCGTGCCGGATCGAGGCGCCCGAGGCAGGCATTGGTCGGCGTCAGCAGCCAGCCGTCATCCAGCCGGACGCTGATGTTGCCGCTGCTGCCGGCGGTCAGGCCGCGGTCGAACAGCGAGCGGCCGAATGCGACGATCTCGTCGCGCAGCGCAGCCTCCTCGCGGAAGGTGGAGATCGCCGTGCTCATCGCAGTTTGTCCCATGCCTTGAGGAAGAAATCCTCGCTGCCGAAATTGCCGGATTTGAGCGCGAGCGCCAGCGGCGCCGTGCCGTCGTCGTGCAGGGTGCTCGTCCAAGGCACGCCGGGATCGATTTCGGGCCCGATGCGCAATCCCTTCACGCCGAGCGCCTTGACGACCGCGCCCGACGTCTCGCCGCCGGCCACGATCATCTGCCCCACGCCGACCTGTACGAGCCCGCGCGCGATGCTTGCCAACGCATCTTCCACGAGTTGGCCGGCCTGCCCGACGCCCAGCTCGGCCTGCGCCCGGCCGACCGCCTCCGGCGTGGCCGTGGCATAGATCAGCACGGGTTGCTGCCCGATGCGGCCGGCTGCCCAGTCGAGCGCCGCCGACACCACGTCCTCGCCGCGTGCGAGCCGGAGCGGATCGACGTTGAACGAGGGGAAGGCCGCACGCATCACGTCCACCTGCTTTTGCGTGGCCACCGAACAGCTGCCCGAAACCACGGCACGCAGGCCGCCGGTCTGCGGCAACGCATCCGCCACGGCGTTCGATGCCAGCAAGCCGCGGCGGCGGAAGTTCTGCGGCAGGCCGAGCGCGATGCCGGAGCCGCCCGTCACCAGCGGCAGATCGGCACAGGCCGCGCCGATCGCGTCGAGGTCCGCATTCGACAGCGCATCGACAACGGCGAAGCCATGGCCCTGCTCACGCAGCGCGCTAAAGCGTGCGCGGATCGCAGCCTCGCCGCTGCTCACCGTCGCATGATCGACGAGGCCGACCTTGCGCGCCGTCTGTTGCTGCAGCACGCGCACCAGGTTCGCATCCGTCATCGGCGTCAGCGGATGGTTGCGCATGCCGGACTCGGACAGCGGTACATTGCCGACGAACAGATGGCCCTGGTAAATGGTGCGTCCGTTGGCGGGCAAGGCCGGGCAGGCGATGGTGAAATCCGTGTCCAGCGCCCGCATCAACGCTTCGGCGACCGGGCCGATGTTGCCGCGCGGCGTAGAATCGAAGGTCGAGCAATACTTGAAATAGAACTGCCGGCATCCTGCTTCCCGCAACCAGCGCAACGCGGCCAGCGATTCGGCCACCGCGTCGTCGACCGGACTGGTCCTCGATTTCAATGCGATCACCACGGCGTCGACATCGGCGGGCGGCGGCCCGTCCGGCACACCGATCAATTGCACGGTCCGCATGCCCGCCTTCACGAGCATGCCCGCGAGGTCGGTGCCACCCGTGAAATCGTCCGCGATGCAACCCAACAGTGCTGTCACGATCTTCCCCTGTCAAGCTGGACGGTAGATCACGTACAGCTTCGCCACGTTCTCGCGGCTCTCCCAGGTGCACGAGGCCTTCTGCTCGATGAGGAAGATGTCGCCCTTCGAGAACGTGCCGCTGCGGCCCGTTTCATCGACAAAGGTCACGCTGCCTTCCATCAGATACATCAGTTCCATGTGGCGGAAGTACAGCGCGCGGCGGGCATAGGGCGTCGAGTCCCAGGTGCCGCACGTGAATTCACCGTCCTCCGATTTGTAGTCGGTGTAATTGCGGCACACCSGGGCGGGCGTCAGCAGCAGGTCGGCCGCCGGCCCGCCTGCCGACGGTCCCATCTCCGGGTTCTCCCTGATCGGCACGATCGCGCCGTCGCCCGCTCGGCTCTTGTTGTAGCGGGTGAAGATCAGCGACGTCGGTCCTTGCGCAGACCACGTGAATGCGGCGCCATGCTTGAGAATCGCACTCTGGTTCGGGCCCAGCGTCAGGGTGGCGCCCTGCTGCGTCAAACTCAGGCTGCCCTGGTGGACGATGATGAATTCATCCTGTGGCAGGGACTGCACGGTGCCGCTGCCGGCGTCGAGGGTGATGACGCCCGCGGTGACCGGGCTCGGTGCCCAGTCCAGGATACGGCGGCTGGCCAGGAAACGGTCTTCTCCCGCCGGCGCATTCACGGCGATACCTTGGGTCTTGTCGCGCGCGAACTCGCGCAGGTCGACGAAGGATGGGGTGTCGGCCGCGGTGGCCACTGCTGCTTGTTGTAGATTCGACATGGTTCGTTATTGGTGTAATCAAAAGTAAAGGGTCACGCCGCGTTCGCGACCGGCGTGGCGAAGCGCCCGATGTGGTAACACTCGATCGGCGTGCTCGTGGCGCCGGTGGCGATCAGTTCCGCCATCACCTCGCCCACGCCCGGCCCCAACTGGAAGCCTTCACCGGAAAAGCCGAACGCATAGAACAGGCCGGGGACGCGCGCGCTCGGCCCCATGGCCGGCCGGCTGTCGTTCATATAACCTTCGATCCCGCCCCAGACGCGGATGATGTGCAGGTGATCGAATGCCGGCATCACGCGCGGCGCACTCTTCAGCTTGTACAGCGTCCTGCTCGGGTTCACATAGGCGCGCCGGTTCTCGATGTCCGCCGGTTCATGGCCGCCGCCGCCGATAACGATGTTGCCGCGCGCAACCTGGCGGAAATAGACGACCTGCTCGAACGTGTCCGCCATCCCACCGATGGTCGGCCCGATGGCGTAAGGCACCGGTTCGGTGACGCACATCTGCGGCGCCTTGGCAACCATCGGCACCGGTTCGCCGAAGCGGGTGCTGATACGGTTGCCCCATGCGCCGGCGGTGACGAGGGCCACGGGCGCACGGAAGGTCCGGCCATCCGCGGTGGTCGCGACGAAACCATTGCCGTCCTTCTCGAGGCTCGTCATCTCGGTGTTTTCGAACACCTGCGCGCCGGCGCGCACCGCGGCACGACCGATGGCCGGCGCCGCCAGGCGGGGATTCGCATGGCCGTCGTTAGGGGCGTAGCAACCCGCGCCGATGTCCGGTCCCAGGTACGGGAAGCGCTCGTGCAGCGTTTTCGCGCCCAGCATCTGCATGCCGATGCCGAAGGATTTCGCATCCTCCGCATACTGCACCATGCGTTCCTCGTGCAGCGGCGTGAAGCCGACGCGCAGATGGCCGTTCAGCAGGAGCTCGACGTCCGCACCGAACAATTCCTTGAACTTCAGCCAGATCGCGCGCGACCGGTTCGACAGCGGCAGCTGCTCGATGGGGCGGCCCATCCGGCGCGTGTTGCCGAAGTTGACGCCACTGGCCTGCTGGCCGATCAATCCCCGTTCGAGCAGGATGACGGACAGCCCGCGCTGACGCAGGAAGAAGGCGCTGGAGGCTCCCATGATGCCGCCGCCGACGATGATCACATCCGCTTTCAACGCACTCATTCCACTTCCTCCCGCACCGCCATCGACAGCGGCTTGACCGGCGCCTGGCCACGCAAACGCCCCACTTGTTCGACCGGCACGCCGGCCGCATGCGCGATGATTTCCGCACCCGCGTGTCCGCAATACCGTCCCTGGCAGCGGCCCATGCCGACGCGGCACAGTGCCTTGGCGCGGTTCGCTTCCTGCGCCCCCATCTCGCGCACGGTGCGACGCAGCTCGCCCGCCGTGATGACTTCGCAGCGGCACACGATGGCGTCGTCCGGCAGTGCCGCAGCCTGCTCCGCCGGCCACGGGAACGCCTGCGCCAGGCCCTGGCGGAAGCGGTCCATCTTCGCCTGTTCCGCGCGCAGTCCCTGCAGTTCGTCCTCCGCCACCTTGAGTTTGAAATCCTTCAGCACGGCCAGGGCCGCCAGGCGTCCGCCGATCTCGGCAGCGTCGGCCCCAAGCACCTTCATGCCGTCGCCGGCGAGATAGACACCCGGTACCGACGTGCGTCCGTCCTCGCCCACTTCGGGCAGCCACTGGCGCGTCTCCGCGTCGAAGCGGAAGGAACAGCGCGCCAGGTCGGCCAGCTGCGTCTCGGGACGCAGGTGGTAGCCCATCCCCACCGCGTCGCATTCGAACGAGCGCTCGTTGCCGCGCCTGTCGCGCACGACCACGCCCTGTACGCCGTTCTCCGCCGAGCCCGTGATTTCGACCGGGGTGATGCCGGTCAGGACCTGCACGCCCGCGCGTTTCAGGTACGACACCAGTGCCAGGCCATTGCGCAGCACGGCGGGACGCGCCAGCAGCTTCGGCAGCGCGGCCACGCGGCGCATCAGGGGCGACGTGTCGAGCACCGCCGCCACGTCCGCGCCCGCCTTCACATATTGCGAAGCGACGAGATACAGCAACGGTCCGGTGCCCATGAACACGACCCGGCGGCCGATCGCGCAGGCCTGCGCCTTCAGGGCAATCTGCGACGCGCCGAGGCTGTACGTGCCCGCGTAGTGCCAGCCCTTGACGGGCATGAGGCGGTCGGTGGCGCCGGAACAGATCACCAGGGCGTCGTACGGCAAGGCTTGGGAACGCTGGTCGCGCACCACGTACAGCTTGCCGCCGAAGATATTCCAGGCCAGCGTCTCCGGCATGTAGTCGACCTGGCCGCGCAGGGCGTCGAAGGTCGTGTGCAGCGCCTGTGCGCGCTCCGCCTCGGTGCCGTACAGCTTGGCATACGCGCGGGTAAAATTATCCGGCTGGCGGCGATAGATCTGGCCGCCGTCGCGCCGGTTCTCGTCCACGACGACGGGACGCAGGCCCGCTTCGACCAGCGTCTGGGCGCAGCGCACGCCCGCGGGACCGGCGCCGATGACGATTACGCGAGGTTGGCCCATGTCGCCTCCGGTTGTCTGGTTACGATGTTCATTCCTTCCGCCACGACCGTGGTGCAGGCACGCAGGCGCCCGCCGTGCGCCGTCCACACCCAGCAATCCTGGCAAGCCCCCATCAGGCAAAAGCCCGCGCGCCTGCCGTCGCCGAATTCGGATTCGCGCAGGCTGCGCACGTTGTTCAGCATGGCGACCATCAGCGTGTCGCCGGCCAGCGCCTCGACGGGTTCGCCGTCGATGACGATGCGCACAGCGGCGCGGTTGGTTTCCGCAAGGCGGACAAAACGGTGGTTCATGCGACGTCTCCTTCGACCACGCGCAGCGGCGTCTGCGCCGCGCGCAGTTCCGATTCAGTGTGATGGCACAAGATGCTGCCGCCATCCGCGAGTTGCCGGCGCGGCGGCGGCGTGCTGTTGCACACGCCGTCGACGCGCAGCGCGCAGCGGTCCAGGAAGGCGCAGATGCCACGTCCCTGTTCCGCCTGGCGCAGCGGCGGCAACGCCGCAGGCTGCCGTCCCTCGACCTCTTCCAGCCAGCCGCGGCGCAGCGCCGGCACCGACGAGATCAGCAGGTTCGAGTACGGGTGGAACGGCGGCAGCGCCAGCGCTTCGCGCTTGCGCGCCTCCACCTTGCGGCCCGAATACAGCACGACGATCTCGTCGCAGATGGCGCGCACCGTGCTGATGTCGTGGCTGATGAACATGTACGACACGTTCAGCTCCTTGCGCAGCTCCGCCATCAGGTCGAGGATCGCGGCRCCCACGACGGTATCGAGCGCGGACGTGACCTCGTCGCACAGGATCAGGTCCGGCTGCGCGGCCAGCGCGCGCGCCAGGTTGATGCGCTGCTTCTGGCCGCCCGACAGTTCGCCCGGCAGCCGGTCGGCCACGGCGGCCGGCAGGCGCACCAGGTCCAGCAGTTGCAGCACGCGCTTGCGCCGCGCCTCGCCCTTCATGCCGTGGTAGAACTCCAGCGGGCGGCCGAGGATGCGTTCGATCGTGTGCAGCGGGTTCAGCGCCGTGTCGGCGTTCTGGAACACGAACTGGATGCGGCGGAACTGTTCGCGCGTGCGGCCCTCCAGCGTGGGCGCCAGCCGTTTCCCGTCGAGCAGGATCTCGCCTTCGGACGGCGCCACCATGCCGGCGATCGTGCGCGCCAGCGTCGTCTTGCCGGAACCGGATTCGCCGATGACGCCGATCGTGGCGCCGCGCGGGATCACGAGGTTGATGTCGTCCAGCACGCACTTGAGGGGTGCACCACCCTTCGCGGCGCCGTACGACGCGTACAGGCCGCGCACTTCCAGCAGCGGATGCGCCTGCGCCGCTTTGGCGTCGACGCCCGCGGACTGGCGCTGCTTGGGCGCGATCGCCGCCAGCAGGCTTTTCGTGTACGGGTGGGCGGGCGCGGACAGGATCTGCGCGGTCGTCCCGCTCTCCTGGATGGCGCCGTCGCGCAGCACGACGATGCGGTCGGCCATCTGCGCCACGACGGCCAGGTCGTGCGACACATAGACCGCGGTGCTGCCCCGCTCCTGCACGACCTTCTTGAACGCGCGCAGCACTTCGATCTGCGTCGTCACGTCCAGTGCGGTCGTGGGTTCGTCCAGGATCACGAGGTCGGGATCCGTGATCAGGGCCATGGCCGCCATCAGGCGCTGCAGCTGGCCGCCGGACACCTGGTGCGGATAGCGTTTGCCGATGCCTTCCGGGTCCGGCAGCGCCAGCGCACGGAATAGCTCGACGGCCTTCCCTTCGGCGACGGCGCGTGGCATCAGCTTATGGATCAGTGCACTCTCGATCACCTGGTCCATCAGGCACCGGGACGGGTTGAACGAGGCGGCCGCGCTTTGCGCGATATACGCCACGGTGCGCCCGCGCAGGCCGGCCAGCTGGCGCTCGCCCAGCGCCAGCATCGGATGGCCGGCGACCGTGACCGTGCCGCCCGCGAGGCGGCAGCCGGACCGGGCATAGCCCATCAGGGCCAGCGCGATGGTGCTCTTGCCGGAGCCGGACTCGCCGATCAGCGCCAGCACCTCGCCCCGTTTGATCGAAAAATCCGCGCCGTGGACGATGGCCACTTCCTCGCCCATGTCGTTGCGGGCCGTGACCTTGAGGCCCTTCACGTTGACGATGTCGTTCATGTCACGCTCCGTTTCCGCGGCGCTTGCGGCCGGCAAAGCCATCGATGGCCATGTTCACGCCGATGGTGAGCGTCGCGATGGCGATGGCCGGGACGATCACGGCGGGCGCGCCCTCGGACAGGCCGATGATGTTCTCGCGCACCAGCGAACCCCAGTCCGCCGCCGGCGGCTGCACGCCGAGGCCCAGGAAGCTCAGGCCGGAGAGCAGCAGCACGATGAACAGGAAACGCAGGCCGAAGTCGGCCAGCACGGGCCGCAGCATGTTCGGCAGCATTTCGCGGCAGGTGATGTACAGCAGGCCCTCGCCGCGCGCCCGCGCCGCCTGCACGTAGTCCATGGCCTGCACGTTGACGGCGAGAGAACGGGCGATGCGGAAGGCGCCCGGCATGTAGCCCACGCCTGCCGTCAGGATCAGGAACGGCACCGAGGAGCCGAACGCGGCGACGATGATCAAGGCCAGCAGCTTGTGCGGAATGCTGAGCATCGTGTCGACGATGCGGCTGACGACGGCGTCGAACCAGCCGCCCGCGGCGGCCGCGAACATGGCCAGCGTGGTGCCGCCGACACTGGCGACCAGCACGGCCGCCAGCGCGACGCCGATAGTGTACGGCGCGCCGTGCAGGATGCGGCTCAGCATGTCGCGTCCGAGATAGTCGGTACCGAGCGGGTATTGCGCGCTCATCGGGGCGAACACGGCGTCGCCCGCCTCGCCGCCCACGTCATGGGCCGCGAGCCACGGACCGGCCACCGCCATGACCAGCCAGAACACGACGATGAAGGCGCCGACCAGGCCGGCGAGCGGCACGCGGCGGCGCGGCTTGCGCCGGACTTCGGAAAGAGAGGAGCTCATTTGCGTAACCTCGGATTGGAAAGAATGGCGATCACGTCCGCCGTGGTCAACAAGACCAGGTAACAGGCACAGAACAGCATCGCGCAAGCCTGCACGACGGGCATGTCGCGCATCGTGACGGAGTCCACCATGAGGCTGGCGATGCCGGGATAGTTGAAGATCGATTCGACGATGATGACGCCGCCGATCAGGTAGGCCAGCGACAGCGCGACCGCATTGGCGATCGGCCCCACGGCGTTCGGCAGCGCATGCGTGAGCACCATGCGCACCGGGCGCACGCCCTTCAGGCGCGCCATCTCGACGTACGACGACGTCAGCTGGTCGATGACGGCCGCACGGGTCATCCGGGCCATCTGGGCCACGATCACGCAGCACAGCGTCATCACCGGCATCGCGTAGGCCCGCACGAAGTCGCCGAACGTGACGACGTCGTCGATGCGGGACAGCGCGGACAGCCAGCGCAGCTTGACGGCGAACACCAGCACCGCCACGGTGGCGATGAGAAATTCCGGCACCGACACGACCCACACGGTGGCGACGTTGACGACGCGGTCATACAGCGAACCGCGCACCATCGCCGACGTGATGCCGATCGTCAGCGCCAGCGGCACGGAGACGGCCGCCGCGGCTGCCGCCAGCACCAGCGAATTCGGCAGGCGCGAACCGATCAGTTGCGCCACCGGCAGGCCGTTGGCCAGCGCATTGCCGGGATTCCCCGCCAGCAGCCCGCCCAGCCAATGCACGTAGCGCAGATAGGCCGGCTGGTCGAGTCCGAATTTCTGGCGCAGCGCGGCCAGCAGTTCCGGCGTGGACTCCTGGCCGAGCAGTGCCTGCGCCGCGTCGCCCGGCAGCAGGCTGGTGATCGCGAAGACCACCACGGACACGGCCAGCAAGGTCAGGGCCGCGACGCCGAGCCGGTTCACGATGAGTCTTAGAGTTTGTCCGTTCATGATCGACCTTTTCAGCTGTCGAGCCACACGCGTTCGGCGAACATGTAGCCCATCAGGCCGGCCAGCGGGTGCGCGCCGTAGCCCTTCAGTTTGTTGGTGAAGCCGTCCAGCGAATGGTTGAAGATCGGGATGCCGACGCCGCAGTTCTCGTTCACCAGCACCTGCATGTCGCCATACATCTGCTTGCGCTTCGCTTCGTTCGTCTCGCCGCGCGCGAGGTCCAGCAACTGGTCGAACTTCTCGTTCTTCCAGCCCGACACGTTCTGCGGCGAATTCGACTTGTAGAACAGCGTGAAGATCAGGTCCGCGGAAGGCCGCGGGTTGATGTTGCCGAACGACAGGGGATGCTTGGCCCAGTGGTTCGACCAGTAGCCGTCCGCCGGCATGCGCTTGATGTCCAGGTTCAGGCCGATCTTCTGCGCCGACAACTGCATGATCTGCGCAGTGTCGACGGAACCGTTGGCGGCCGTCGATGCGACGAGCGGCAGGGTGCTGCCCGCCATGCCCGATTTCTGCAGGTGGTACTTGGCCTTGTCCAGGTCAAACTTGCGCTGCGGCAGGCCGGCGAAGTAATAACGGTTGTTCGGCTGGATCGGCTGGTCGTTGCCGATCGTGGCGAAACCGCGCATCGACACCTTGCGGATCTGTTCGCGGTCCTGCAGGTATTTCATGGCCAGCACGAAGTCCGGGTTCTTCAGCGGCCCCAGGTTGTCGCGCATGATGAGGTCGGTGTAATGCCCCGTCTTCGATTCGAACAGCGTGAAACCGGGCGCAGCCTGCAGCATCGGCGCCGAACGCGGATTGAGCCCGTTGATGAGGTGCACATCGCCGGACAGCAGTGCATTCACGCGTGCCGCCTCGTCGGCGATCGAGAAGTATTCGATCTCGTCCAGGTAGGGCTTGCCCGGCTTCCAGTAGGCCTTGTTGGCCACGCCGATCGAGCGCAGGCCGGGCCGGAATTCCTTGCACGTGTAGGGACCGGTGCCGTTGGCCGTGCTGAAGTCCGTCGTGCCGTCCTTGATGATGGCGAAGTGCGAGGTGCCCAGGATGGCCGGCAGGTCGGCGTTGGCGGAGTCCAGCTTCAGGGTGACTTCGTCCGGCCCCGTCGCCTTGATCTCGGCGAATTCGTCGGCGACGGCCTTGGCCTTCGATGCGGTGGCCGGGATCTTGTGGCGCTGCAGCGAGTACACGACGTCGGCCGGCGTCAGCGGCTTGCCGTCGTGGAAGCGCACATCCTTGCGCAGCTTGATCGTCCACGTGACGGCATCCTTCGTCGTGACCGATTCCGCCAGTTCCATTTGCGGGGCCAGTTTCTCGTCGATCGTCGTCAGACAGTTGTAGAACATGAAGTGCCGCACGAAGTCGGCGATATTGCTGCCCCGGGCCGGGTCCAGCGTATCCGCCGTCGAGCCGGCGCCCACGGCCACGCGGATGCGTCCGCCCTTCTTCGGCGTGGCGGCCAGGGCCGTGCCGGTGTGCGTCAGCAGGCCGCCGGCGGTGGTGGCCAGCATGCCGCCGGCCACCAGGGTGCGCAGCGCGTCGCGGCGGGTCACGCCGCGCGGCAGGATGATGTCGTTGTTCGTCTCGTTCATTTCTTGGCTCCTCCTTGGATATGTTGATTTTTTCGAGTCAGTGCAGCCAGTCCTGCAGCCGGTAGTAGGCGCCGACGACGGGCAGGAACCACGGCTTGCCGAAGTGCCCGGGAATGGCGGGCCACTCAAGGCCCTGCCACGGATTGCGTTCGGGCTTGCCGGCCATGACATCGGCCATCACCTGCCCCATGTGCACGGACATCTGCACGCCATGACCGCTGTAGCCGGTGGCGAAATACATGCCGCGGTGTTCGCCCGCGCGCGGCAGGCGGTCGGCCGTCATGTCGACCAGTCCGCCCCAGCAATAATCGATGCCGACGCCGCGCAGTTCCGGGAACATGTCTTCCATTGCGGCGCGCAGCACGCGTCCGCTTTTCGCGTCGGAGCGCGGATTCGACATGGCAAAGCGCGCGCGTCCACCGAACACGAGCCGATCGTCAGGCGAAATACGGAAGTAATTGCCGATCGTGCGGGACGTGACGTAGTTGCGGCGGTGCGGCAGCATGCGGTCGAGCAGGCCCCTGTCGAGCGGCTCGGTCGCGATGATGAAACTGCCGACCGAGATCATGCGGCGGCGGAAATGGAAGAACGGCCCCGTGCGCGAATTCCCCGTCGCCAGCAGCACCTGGCGCGCCTCGACGGTGCCGCGCGCGGTCTCGACCCGGAAGCTCCCGCCGGGCCGGCGCTCGATGTTCGTCACCGCCGATTGTTCATGGATCTGCGCGCCGGCCCGCGCGGCCGCATGGGCCAGGCCGACGCCAAATCTGCCCATGTGCATCTGGGCGCTGGTCTTCTGCAGCATGCCGCCGTAGAAGCTGTCCGATCCCACTTCCGCGTGGATGTGCGCGCGCGGCACCATGGCCACGTGCGGGTCGACTTCGCGCCGCAGCAGGTCGCAGGCGCGCGCCAGCTTGTCGTAGTGTTCGGGCTTGGCGGCGAGCTTCAGCTTGCCGACGCGGGCGAAATTGCAGGCAATGTCTTCGTCCCTGACGATGCGCTCGACCGTGTCGACGGCCGCGCTGTAGGCCTGGTAGAACGCCCGCGCCTTGTCCACGCCAAGGCGCGCCGCCAGCGCGCCGAAGTCGTGCGCCAGGCCGCTGCTGCAATGCCCGCCGTTGCGGYCCGACGCCTCGCCGACGACGCGCCCCGCTTCCAGTACGGTCACGGTGGCGCCGCGCCGGGCCAGCGCCAGCGCGGCGGACAGGCCGGTGAAGCCGGCGCCGACCACCACCACGTCGGCACGTCCGGCAACCGGACCCTGGGCACCCGCGCTGAAGGCGGGTGCGGTATCGAGCCAATAGGATTCGAGCTTCATCGCAGCGTCCTGTGTGTGCTTGTCCGGCGCTTACAGGCCGACCAGGGCCGGCAGGCCGCCCAGGTTCGAAATCTCGTGGTAGCCGTAGAACGGCGTGCCCGGTTCGTGGCCGCGCGCGACGAAGACCTTGTTCTTGATGCCGATGTCGTGTGCCGACATCAGGTCGTAGCGCAGGCTGGAGGAGACGTGCAGGATGTCGTCCGGGCTGCAGCCCAGCTGGTCGATCATGTATTCGAAGGCGCGCAGGCGCGGCTTGTAGGCTTGCGCCTGCTGCGCGGTGTAGACGCGGTGGAACGGCGCCCCCAGCTTGGCGACGCTGTGCGGGATCAGGTCATCCATGGAGTTGGAGAAGATCACCAGCTTGTATTCCTTCGCCAGCTTCGCCAGCGCATCCGGCACGTCCGCGTGCGGGTTCCAGCTCGGCACGGCGTTGTAGAACACCATGCCTTCGTTGGGACGGTATTCGATGCCCCAGTGCTCGCAGGTGCGGCGCACGGCGTTGCACACGATGTCGTTGTACGGCTTCCAGTCGCCCATCACTTCGTCCAGGCGGTAGGACGAGAAGTCGCGGGTGAACTGGTCCATCTGCTCGGGGGCGATGCGATCGGCGAACTGTACGCGCGCGACGTCGGCCATTTGGAAGTTGATCAGCGTGCCGTAGCAGTCGAAGGAAATGTATTTGGGCCTCAGGTTGGTAGTCATGTCATGGTCCTTTGTGTGATCGGGGTCCGGGATGGGTTTTGCGGCCTCCTGGTGCACGCCGCCAAACGCTGTCTCCTGTGAAGAATTAGACCATTCCCGCCGTGCACGAATGTCTTGAGTTGGCCGGCTCAAAACACAGAAATGGTCGTATTCGACCCCGTCCGCAGCATCTTTTGCTGCGCCTGGCATCAGGCCGCGAAATCCACCAGCACGCTCTTGTAATGCAGGTTCGCCTCGAAGGCCTGGCGGCCCAGGTCCTTGCCGATGCCGGAGCGTTTGTAGCCGCCCGTCGGGATYACGAAATCGCTGCTCCTGCCATAACGGTTGATCCAGACGGTGCCCGCCTCGATGCCGCGCGCGAGCCGCATGGCGCGGCCGATGTCGGCCGTGTGGATGCCGGCCGCGAGGCCATAATCCGGGTGGTCCGCGAGGCGCAGCGCCTCGTCTTCGTCGTCGAACACCTGCACGGTGATCACGGGTCCGAAGATCTCGGTGCGCACGGCTTCCATGCCGGCGTCGACGCCCGTGAGGATGGTCGGCCGGTAGTACGCGCCGTCGTTCCCCAGCGGCACGCGATGTCCGCCCGCGACGCACTGGGCGCCGGCGGCGACCGCGCGCTGCACGATGCCGTCGATGCGCTCCATCTCGCGCAGGTTGATCAGGGGGGCCAGCGTGGTGCCGGCATCCCACGTCGCGCCGGCCCTCAGTTCCGCGAACACGGCGGCGAGGCGTTCGACGAAGCGCTCGGCGATGGCGCGCTGCACGATCAGCCGCGAGCCGGCCACGCACACCTGGCCGGCGTTCAGGGTGATGGCGCGCGCCACGGTGCGCACGGTCTTTTCGAAGTCGGGCGCGTCGGCGAACACGATCTGCGGGCTCTTGCCGCCCAGTTCCAGCGTAACCGGCTTGGTGCCGCTCTGCGCGCATGCCGTCATGATGGCGGCGCCGGTGCGCGTGGAACCGGTGAACGTGACTTTCGCGATGTCGGGATGGCGGCACAAGGCGTCGCCCGTGATGGCGCCGTCGCCCTGCACGATGTTGAAGATCCCCTTCGGCACGCCCGCCGCGACGGCCAGCTCCGCCATGCGCAGCACGCTGAACGGCGTCAGCTCGGACGGTTTCAGGACGACGGCATTGCCCGCTGCCAGCGCCGGCGCTACCTTCCACGACGCCATCACGAGCGGCAGGTTCCACGGTGCGACGGCGCCGACGACGCCATACGGCTCCGCGATGGTGAGGCCGAGATGGTCGGTGCGCGTCGGCGCGACGTCGCCGCCGATCTTGTCCGCCCACTCGGCGAAGAAGCGGATGCCGTCCGCCGTGAACGGCACGTCCCATGCCGCCGCGTCGCGTACCGGGCGGGTGGAGCCGACGGCTTCCAGCCGCGCCAGCAGTTGCACGTCGTTGTCGATCAGGTCCGCCCAGCGGCGCAGCACGCGGGCCCGCTCGCGCGGTGCGCAGCGCGCCCAGTCGCTGGTCCTGAATGCCTGCGCTGCGTCCTGCGCCGCGCGGTCGACGAGATCCGCGCCCGCCACCGGCAGGCCGGCATAGGCCCTGCCATCGGAGGGGCGCCGCACGTGGATCGTGTCCACGCCCTCCTCCACGTACTGCCCACCAATGAAGTGCGCACAGCGCACCGCCACCTGATCCGGGTCGAAGCCTTCCATCATTGTCCTTTCGGTCGATACAAACGGGTGCGGGCGGCCGGATCCGCGCACGGACTGGTCGCCTGGTCCTGATGGATTATAGGTAGGGCCCCGAAGCATTTTGTGCGGTTGACCCCTCGCGGGACGGCACAAGCTGTGGTTCTGGCGCGCCTGGCGGCAGGTCGTTTCGAATTGCGTTTACCCCGTCGCAAACGCGTGCCGCGTGTGGCAAGATGACGCGACATCGAGGAGGCAAACATGAAAATTCAGAAGTCCAACAGCACCATCCAGTACCGCCGGATGACCGCGGAAGACCTGCCGGCGGCCCATCGGCTGTCGCTGTCCGTGCTGTGGCCGCACCGGCTGGAAGACTGGGCATTCATCCACGCGCTGGGCTCGGGCATCGTCGCGGAAGACGCTTCCGGCGTCATCGGCACCATGATGTGCTGGGTCCACGGCGCGGACTACGCGTCGCTGGGCATGATGATCGTCGCGCCCGAACACCAGGACAAGGGCATCGGCCACGAACTCATGGCGCGCATCCTGCGGGAAGTGGGCGACCGCTCGATCTTCCTGCACGCCACGGCGCGCGGCGTGCCGTTCTGCGAAGGTTTCGGCTTCGTGCAGACGGGCTGGGTGCACCAGCACCAGGGCAGCGTGTTCCGCGCGCCGTTCGTGCCGCTGGGCGCGGGCGAGCGCATCCGCCCCGTCGGCCCGCGCGACGAGGCGGCGCTGGCCGACCTGTCGCGGCGCGCCGTCGGCATGTCGCGCGCCACCGTGCTGCGCCACCTGATGGACGTGGCGGACATCGTCGCGATCGACCAGTACGGCGACCTGACCGGCTTCGCCGCGCTGCGCAAGTTCGGTCATGGCTATGTGATCGGCCCCGTCGTGGCGCCCGATGCCGCGCGCGCGAAGGCGCTGATCGCGCACTGGGCCGGCACGCAGGCCGGCGCCTTCGTCCGGGTCGACGTGCCCGGCACGAGCGGCCTCTCTCCCTGGCTGACCGACATGGCCCTCGTGCAGGTCGAGGCGACCGTGCACGTGATGGTGCGCGGCGACATGCCGGGCACCGACCCGGCCGTCAAGCGCTTCGCGCTGCTCAGCCAGTCGCTGGGCTGAACGAGGTGATACGCACGCTATGCGGGTACGTAGGGTGGGCACCCCGTGCCCACGCGTGACGCCAGCGAACCGCATACGTTCGCGTGGGCACGGGGGTGCCCACCCTACCCGAACAAGGACACTGCCATGAACATTCCCACCACCGACACCATCATCTACCGTCCCATCCACGAGGACGATATTCCCGCCGCGCACGCGCTGACGCAGGCCGTGCGCTGGCCGCACCGAATCGAGGACTGGCAGGCCGTCGTGCGCCTGGGCACCGGCTTCKCCGCGGAAGAACACGGCGCGGTCGTCGGCACCGCGCTGTGGTGGGCACAGGGCGAACACCAGGCCTCGCTGGGCATGGTGATCGTCGCGGCCACCCACCAGGGCCGCGGCATCGGCCGCGAACTGATGCAGCGCGTGTTGCAGGAGACGGGGACACGTCAGACCCTGCTCATCGCCACCCCGGCCGGCCAGCCGCTGTACGAGCGCCTCGGCTTCGCGGCCACGGGCACGATCCTGCAGCACCAGGGTACGATGCAGACCATCGCGCCGCCGGCCGGCGCAGGCGACGTCCGCCTGGCGGAACCGGAAGAACTCGGCGCCCTGATCGACCTTGCGAACCGCGCCACCGGCCGGTCGCGCGACGCGATCGTGCGGCACCTGGCCCAGGTGGGCGAAGCGGCCGTGCTGACGCGCGATGGCGTCGTGACCGGCTTTTCCATCACGCGCCGCTTCGGGCGCGGCCATGCGATCGGCCCGCTGGTGGCGCCCGACGCCGACGGCGCCCGCGCGCTGGTCGCGTTCTGGTCCGGCGCCTACGCGGGCACCTTCGTGCGCATCGACGTGAACGGCGCCGCCGATATGGGGCCATGGCTGGAACAGGCCGGGCTCGCGCAGGTCGATACCGGCGTCGCAATGGCTCGCAACGGCGAGCCGCGCCACGACGCGGCCCTGCAGCAGTTTGCCATCGTCAACCAGGCGCTTTGCTGACGGTCAGGCGGATTTTTCCAGTCTAAAGACGGTCACCAGCTCGTCGAGCTGCACCGCCTGCTCGTGCAGCGAGGCCGAGACGCCGGCGACATCGTCCACCAGTTCGGCGTTACGCTGCGTGACGAGGTCGATGCTGCCGATGGCGCGGTTGATCGCATCGATGTCGGCGGCCTGCCGTTCGCTGGCGACGGCGATGCCGCTGACGATCTGCGCCACGCGGCCGACGCTGGCCATGATCTCGTTCATCGTGTCGCCCGCCTGGTTGACGAAGTGCGCGCCGGCGTCGATCTGGCCGACCGAGTCGTCGATCAGCGCCTTGACTTCCCGTGCCGCTTCCGCCGCACGCTGCGCCAGCCCGCGCACTTCGCCGGCGACGACGGCGAATCCGCGGCCCTGCTCGCCCGCGCGTGCCGCCTCCACCGCCGCGTTCAACGCCAGGATGCTGGTCTGGAACGCGATACCGTCGATCACCCCGATGATGTCGACGATGCGTCGCGCCGCCGCGTGCACCGATGCCATCCTGCCCACCGCCTCGGCCACCACGGCGCCGCCCTGCCGCGCCGTCGCCGAGGCGCCGGCGGCCAGCCGGTTCGCGTCCAGCGCATCCGCGGCGCTCTGCTGCACGGTCGCCGCCATCGCTTCCATCGACGCCGCCGTGTCCTGCAGCGACGCCACCTGCCGCTCGGCCTGGGCACGCAGGTCGCGGCTGCCGGCGGCGGCCTGCGTGGACGCGGCACTGATCGCATGCGCGGCCCGGTTGATCCGTCCGATGGTCCCGGTCAGGTTGCCCTGCATCGCCTGCATGGCGGCCAGCAGGCTGCGCTCGTCGCCCGCMCGCACGGCGACCTGCTCGCTGAGGTCGCCGGCCGCGATGCGGCGCACGATGTCGGCCGCATGCGCCGGCTCACCGCCCAGTTCCCGGTAGATGGCGCGGATCAGGAACCAGCCGAACAGCGCGGTCGCCAGCGTGCCGGCCGCGATGACGACCACCATGCCATTGCGCAGCGACGCATAGCGCAGGACGGAGGCGTCGTATTCGCGCCCGGCCGCCTCCACCTGCATGCGGCGCACGGCCGCGATGCCTTGTGCCGCGGCGTCGCCCAACGTGCGCATGCGGTCCTGCGCGGTCTTCGCCGCCTCCACGTCGCCGTTGCGCAGGGCGGCGACTGCCGGCTGCAGGGCCTCCGTGCGCAGCTTCGCCCAGGCGGCGCCGAACGCGGCGGCAACGCGTCTTTCCGCGGGCAGCTGCGCCAGCGCGGCGCAGGCGGCCCAGGTCCGGTCGATGTCGGCGGCACTGGTTTCCATGCGCGCCGCTTCCGCCTTGATGTCCACCATCGGATCGGTGATCGCGAGCGCGAGAGACAGGCGGTTCTGCAGCAGCAGTGCATCGATGCGGGCGACGCGCTCCAGCACGAGGGCGCGGTCTTCGTAGACGGTCTTCAGCCCGTCGTTGGCAGAGCGCATGCCATGCAGTCCCAGCATGCCGCTGCCGGCGGCAATCAGGGACAGGAAGGAAATCATGATGATGAGGCGGGATCGGATGGTCATGTTCACGGCTTGTTCTCCTCGGACCAGGGTGATGTTGGGGAGCGCCGAGTATGTCACCGGGGTTGCAGCACAAAATGCCGAATCGGACCGCAATTCGCAATTTCCGTTGATTTTGCGGGGCGTCTGCGCGAGCTACCGCTACGCGCCCCTGACTACCATAAGGGCGTCATCAACCAACCGGACACCATCATGCAAAACACGCTCCTGACCGCGCTGGACCGCGATCACCTGATCCACCCCGTCGTCAACTTCCGCACCCATGAGCAGCGCGGCGTCGCCATCCTCGAATCGGGACAAGGCGCGTACCTGCGCGATGCGCAGGGCAATGAATTGCTGGACGCGTTTTCCGGCCTCTGGTGCGTCAACGTCGGCTATGGCCACGAGAGCATCGTCCAGGCGGCCACCGAACAGATGCGCAAGCTGCCGTACGCCACGGGCTATTTTCACTTCGGCTCGGAGCCGGCGATCCGCCTGGCGGCAACCCTCGTCGAGCTGGCGCCCGCCTCCCTGCGCCACGTGTACTTCACGCTGGGCGGCTCGGACGCCGTGGATTCGGCGATCCGCTTCATCACGCACTACTACAATTCCACGGGCCGCCCGCACAAGAAGCAGTTCATCTCGCTGGAGCGCGGCTACCACGGCTCGTCGGCGCAGGGCTCGGGCCTGACGGCCATCGCGGCGTTCCACCGCAACTTCGACGTCCCGCTGCCCACCCAGCACACGATCCCGTCACCCTACCCGTACCGCAACGAGGCCGGCCCGGACGCCGACGCGATCATCCGCGCCTCGGTCGACGCTCTGCGCGCCAAGGTGCAGGCGCTGGGCGCGGACAACGTGGCGGCCTTCTTCTGCGAACCGGTGCAGGGCTCGGGCGGCGTGATCGTGCCGCCCAGGGGCTGGCTGAAGGCGATGCAGGACACCTGCCGTGCACTGGGCATCCTGTTCGTCGTGGACGAGGTCATCACGGGCTTCGGCCGCACCGGCCCGCTGTTCGCGTGCGAGGCGGAAGGCGTGGAACCGGACCTGATGACGGTGGCAAAGGGCCTGACCGCCGGCTATGCGCCGATGGGCGCCGTGCTGATGTCGGAGGGAGTCTATGCCGGCATCGCCGACGGCGTGCCGGGCATGCCGGTCGGCCACGGCCACACGTATTCCGCGCACCCGGTCAGCGCCGCCGTCGCGCTGGAAGTGATCCGGCTGTATCACGAAGGCGGCCTGCTGGCCAACGGCATCGCCCAGGCACCGCATTTCGAGGAAGGCCTGCGCGGCCTGCTGTCCCACCCGCTGGTGGGCGACGCGCGCAGCCGCGGCCTGCTGGGCGCCCTCGAACTCGTTGCCGACAAGGCAACGAAGGCCCGCTTCGATCCGGAACTGAAACTCAGCGACCGCATCTTCGAGGCCGCCTACCGCAACCGGGTCGTGTTCCGCGCGTTCGCCGACAACATCCTCGGCTTCGCCCCTGCGCTGTGCTACCGCACGAGCGACTTCGAACTGCTGTTCGCGCGCCTGAAAAAGACGCTGGACGACGTGCTCGACCAGCCGGACGTACGCCGGGCTATCAAATAATGCTGATGCGATTGATAAAATCTATTAATTGCGATTGGAAAATTTCATTATCCGGAAGGGGTAGCATGCGGTTAATATGAAGTTAATCATTGCAAGACTTACTGGAGCGGCCACCGATGATGCCTGACGCGCTAAAGCTGGACCGGATCGACATCCGGATCCTCGCCCATCTACAGGCCAATGGCCGGATCACGAACGTGGATCTGGCCGATGCCGTCGGCCTGTCGCCCAGCCCCTGCCTGATCCGCGTGAAGCGGCTGGAAAAAGCCGGCTTCATCGCCGGCTACGGCGCCCACGTGCAGATGGAAAAGCTGGGCACCACGCAGCTCGTGTTCACGCAGGTGACGCTGTCGGACCACCGGCGCGAGGATTTCATCAAGTTCGAAACCGCCATCCGCAAGATCGACGAAGTGGTCGAATGCCACCTCGTCAGCGGCGGTTTCGACTATCTGCTGAAGTTCGTCACGCGCAGCGTGGTCCATTACCAGACGATCATGGAAGAGGTGCTGGAGCGCAGCGTCAGCATCGAGAAATACTTCAGCTACATCGTCATCAAGTCGCCGTTCATCAAGAACCACTACCCCATCGAGAAGCTGTTCTCCCCGCACGAATGAGCGCGCAGGGCGCGCCGCATGATATGCCGCGCGCGCCCGAAAAAACACGCTTTGTGCCGATTGCCGCCCGCTCTATGCAGTTTCCCGCCAGGGTCCCGGGGCTAAGATAAATCCACTTGTTCAGCATCGCGGAGCGCACCGGCGCTCCGGATCCTGCACCGTGTTTTTATCTACAAGGACGGAACCTCGCGATGAAGCAATCATTCAAAATCGCCGTCATCCCCGGCGACGGCATCGGCAAGGAAGTYATGCCCGAAGGCCTGCGCGTGCTCGACGCGGCCGCCCGCCGCTTCGGCATCGACCTCCAATACACCCACATCGAGTGGGCCAGCTGCGACTGGTACGCGGCCCACGGCAGGATGATGCCGGACGACTGGAAGGCGCGGCTGGCCGGCATGGACGCGATCTATTTCGGCGCCGCCGGCTGGCCGGACGTCGTGCCCGACCACGTGTCACTGTGGGGCTCGCTGCTGAAGTTCCGGCGCGAATTCGACCAGTACATCAACCTGCGCCCCGCGCGCCTGTTCGACGGCGTGCCCTGCCCGCTCGCGGGCCGCAGGCCGGGCGACATCGACTTCATGATCGTGCGCGAGAACACGGAAGGCGAATACTCGTCCGTGGGCGGCATCATGTACGAGGGCACGGACCGCGAGGTCGTCATGCAGCAATCCGTGTTCTCGCGCCACGGCACCGACCGCGTGCTGAAATTCGCGTTCGAACTGGCCCGCCAGCGGGAACGCAAGCATGTGACGGTGGCCACCAAGAGCAACGGCATCGCCGTCAGCATGCCCTGGTGGGACGGACGCGCAGCAAGCACGGCGGCCGCCTATCCGGACGTGGCCTGGGACAAGCAACACATCGACATCCTGTCCGCCCGCTTCGTGCTGCAGCCGCAACGCTTCGACGTGGTGGTTGCCTCCAACCTGTTCGGCGACATCCTGTCCGACCTCGGCCCCGCCTGCACGGGCACGCTGGGCCTGGCGCCGTCCGCGAACCTGAACCCGGAGCGCGCCTTCCCGTCGCTGTTCGAACCGGTCCACGGCTCGGCGCCGGACATCTACGGCAAGAACATCGCCAACCCGATCGGCATGATCTGGTCCGGCGCCATGATGCTCGATTTCCTCGACGAGAGCGGCACCGCGGGGCGCCAGGCGCACGACGCGATCCTGGCCGCGATCCAGCAAGTGCTGCGCGACGGCCCGTGCACGCCGGACCTGGGCGGCGCCGCCTCGACCACCGGCATGGGCAAGGCCATCGCAGCGGCCGTGGAACGCGGCGCCTGATTTTCAACCATTCACAGAACAGAAAGGAACGCTGATCATGTCTCTGACACTCAACCGCACCGACCTGCTGCTGCAGCAGAACTACATCGACGGCACCTGGCGCGACAGCCTGGATGGCCGCCACCTCGACGTCATCGACCCGGCCACCGGCACCGTCTTCGCCAGCGTGCCGGACAGCAGCGCGGCCGACGCCCGCCTCGCGGTCACCGCCGCGCACCATGCCTTCGAAGGCTGGCGCACCCTGCCCGCCCGCGACCGCGCGCGCATCCTCAAGCGCTGGCACGCGCTGATCGTCGCGCATGCGGACGACCTGGCGAAGATCATCTCGCGCGAACAGGGCAAGCCGCTGGCGGAAGGCCGCGGCGAAGTGGCCTACGGCGCATCGTACATCGAATGGTTCGCGGAAGAAGCCGTGCGGACCTATGGCGACATCATTCCCGAACAGGTCCGCGGCCGCAAGCTGATGGTGACGCGGGAACCGGTGGGCGTCGTCGCTGCGATCACGCCATGGAACTTCCCGCTGGCGATGATCGCCCGCAAGATCGCCCCGGCCCTCGCGGCCGGCTGCACCGTCGTCGCCAAGCCGGCGGAAGACACGCCGCTGACGGCGCTGGCACTCGTCAAGCTGGCCGAGGAAGCGGGCGTCCCGCCGGGCGTGCTGAACATCGTGACGGCGTCGCGCGAATCCGTGAAGGACGTGGTCGACGCCTGGCTGATCGATCCGCGCGTGCGCAAGGTCACCTTCACGGGATCGACGGCCGTGGGCAAATACCTGGCGCGCGAATCGGCGACCACGCTGAAGCGGTTGTCGCTGGAACTGGGCGGCAACGCACCGTTCATCGTGTTCGACGACGCCGACCTCGATGCCGCCGTCGACGGCCTGATGGCGGCCAAGTTCCGCAACGGCGGACAGACCTGCGTGTCCCCGAACCGGATCTATGTGCAGGATGCCGTCTACGACGCGTTCTCCGACAAGCTGACGGCACGCGTGAAGGCGCTGCGCATCGGCCCGGCCACCAGCGCCGACGCGCAGATCGGCCCGATGATCAATGCGCGCGCCGTGGACAAGATCGAGGCCCACGTGCAGGACGCGGTCGCGCGCGGCGCGCGCGTGCTGACGGGCGGCCGGCGCGTGCGCGACGATGTCGCCGACGGCCCGCATTACTACGCGCCCACCGTGCTGGCCGACGCCGACGCCGACATGGAACTGGCCGGCGAAGAGACGTTCGGCCCGGTCGTGCCGCTGTTCCGCTTCCGCGACGAGAAGGACGTCCTGCGCGCGGCCAACGATACGCCCTACGGCCTCGCCACGTATTTCTATACGCGCGACATCGCCCGCGTCTGGCGCGTGTCGGAGCAGCTGCAATCGGGCCTCGTGGGCATCAACGAGGGCGTGCTGGCGTCTGAGGCGGCACCGTTCGGCGGCGTCAAGGAATCGGGCTATGGCCGCGAAGGTTCGCGCCACGGCCTGGACGACTACATGCAGACGAAATATCTGTGCCAGGGCGGCCTCGCATGAACGCCCCGCTGCAGGCCTATCCGATCGAACTCGCGTTCCCGGACATCACGCCTTATGCCGAGAGCAATACCGGAATCCCGTACGTGCACACGTTCGACAGCGGCGTACCGGGTCCGCACGTGATGGTGAACGCGCTCACGCACGGCAACGAGGTGTGCGGCGCCATCGCCGTGAAGGACCTGCTGGACCTCGGCGTGCGGCCGCGCCGCGGCAAGCTGACGCTGGCCTTCGCCAACGTCGAGGCCTACCGCGCATTCGATCCGGCCCGGCCCGACGCCGCGCGCTTCGTCGACCAGGACTTCAACCGCGTCTGGACGGCCGCCATCCTGGACGACCCGGCGCGCGACTCGTCCGAACTGCGCCGCGCCCGCGCGATGCGGCCGCTGATCGACACGGTCGACATGCTGCTCGACCTGCACTCGATGCACGAGCGCAGCGCGCCGCTCGCGGTCGCGGGCGTGGCGGACAAGGGCACCGAACTGGCGCGTGCGCTCGGCACGCCCGCGTGGATCATCCGCGACGAAGGCCATCCGGAGGGCCGGCGCATACGCGACTACGGCGCGTTCGCCGATCCGGACAGCCCGAAGAACGCACTGCTGGTCGAATGCGGCCAGCACTGGGAAGCGGCGGCCGTGGACGTCGCGCGCGACGTCACCGCGCGCTTCCTGGCCCTGCACGGCATCATCGGGCTGGACGACGTGCCCGCCGCCTGGACCCAGCCCCTGCCGCCCGTCACGCGCACCGTGCGCGTGACGGAACCGGTGGTGGCGCACAGCATGGACTTCCGCTTCGCGCAAGACTTCACCGGGCTGGAGACCTTCGCCGATGCCGGCACGGTCATCGCGTGGAGCGATGGCGCGCCCGTCGCGACGCCGTATCCGGACTGCGTGCTGGTGATGCCGTCGCTGCGCCAGCTGCGGCCCGGCGTGACCGTCGTGCGGCTGGGACGGCTGGAGGCGTAGCGGCGGCCGGTGTTGGTCGACATCCCGCTGCGGCGCCTGCCCGGCGCCGCAGCGGTCAATCCGGGAAACGCGGCGGTCAGTTCGACCGCATCAGCCTGTGGAAGAACGATTACTGCGTCCAGCTCAGCGATTGCGCATCCAGCGACACCTCATAGTAGCCGCGGGAATTCCAGCTCAGCGGCACGCCGTTCTGCGTCAGCGTGCCGCCATTCACCGTGACACGCAGCTTGCGGCCCGACGGGAAGTTGGCCGGCAGCGTCCATGTCCACGTCGTCACGCCGCCGAGGGTAGCGGGCGTTGCCGCCTGCAGCAACTGCTGGCCGCGCCAGTAGGCGCCGATGTTGACGACGCTGTCGATCCACATCGTGCCGAACGATTTGGCATAGCTCATGTTACCCGTGATCACGCCGATGTCCTCGCCCCCGCCCCAGTTCTGCGTGGGGGCGGGCAACACCGTGTGGAACAGATAGATCATCCACTTGCCCTGGCCCAGGGCGTTGTCCACGGCGGTGTTGAACGAAGACACGGGATGGCCGTTCTCCGTGGCATCCCCGGGAACCTGGGCAAGCGGCAGGTTCATCAGATCGCTGCCGGTGCCGGGCGCGACCACGCCCGGCCACACGCCGCGCGCCACCATGAAGCGCGATGTGGCCGCCGGTTTGTAGTCCACGTCCCCGAACGGGTAGGCGGTGGTCCAGACCGCGGACTGTCCGATCTTCGTGCGGATGTAGTCGTTGGTGTCGTCGAACTCGGCCCCGGCACTGCCAAGGCCTTGCGGGCAAGTGTTGGGATCGTTGTCGCTCAGCTCCGCGGCCTTGCAGTGGTGCGTGGTGTGGTTGCCGATTTCCGAACCCTGGGCGACGGCGTCCTTCCAGGTCGCGTCGAAGTTGGGATACCAGTTGGCCGCGGGCATGATGTAGTAAGTGGCGCGGACGCGCTGCGACTTCAGCTCCGGGTAGTGATCGATCTGCGACGGCTGCGAGTCGTCGAAGGTATAGGACATCGCGGCCTTGAAGCCGGCCCAGTCGATCACGCGCAGCCCCGGCTGTCCCGTGGTGCCGGCGGGCTTGGCCACCTCGCGCGCCACGAGCGGCAACGGCAGGCCGGCCGCGCCGCCGTCGTTCCACGGCCGCACCAGCACCTTCAGCGGGGCCTCCTGCGTGCTGCCCTGGCCATCGCTGACCTGCACGATGAGGTCATAGTCGTTGTGGGCGTCGGCGTCGGCGGGATGCGCGGTGTCCGGCGCCTGCCGGAACGACAGAGCGCCGGTCGCGGGATCGATCTTGAAGAGCGGCGCGTCAAGGCCGGAGATCGACCACGTCGCGGTGCGCCCGGTGGCCAGGGTTGCCTTGGGGAGAAGGAAGGCGGCGGTCAAGCCTTCCTGGACTTTCAGGCTGGCCGGCACGCCAAGGACGGACGTACCCGACGGCGCGCCGTCGCCGCCGCCCGGTATGTCAGAACCGTTGGTCGGATCACTGCCGATGCAGATGTCGCCGGTCACTGTCGGGATATTCGCGTTCATTGCGTCCTGGCCTGCGAAGACGAAGCCGAACGAGGCCGTCCCGCCTGGAGCGATGTCCTTGTTCCAGCCACCGCCGTCCGAACCCGTGAACGTCGGCTTGGTGCCCGTCACGACCCCGTTCCACGCGTTGCCCGACACATACGAGCCGTCGCTGTAGGTCCAGGTCACCTGCCAGCCATGCAGCGTCTCCGTGCCCTGGTTGGTGAT
>NZ_JBFUDR010000041.1:0-30199 GCF_056404615.1 Massilia sp. P2_C2
GCACCTTCCTGACGCAGGGCGCGGCCACCAACAAGGGATCGGGCATCATCGCGCCGGGCGCGGTGACCAACCCGGCCCAGCTGACGGGCCACGATTACGCGATCGACTTCCAGGTCGCGGGTACGCCGGCCGTGACGACCTATACGGTGACGGACAATTCGACGTCGCCCGCGAGCGCCGTGCTGAGCAACCAGCCCTACACTTCGGGCGCCTCGATTTCCTTCGACGGCATGTCATTCGACATCAAGGGAGCCCCGGCCGACGGCGATGCGTTCAGCGTCCAGCCGAGCCAGAAGCAGTCGGTGTTCACGACGATCACCAACCTGATCCAGACCCTGCACACCGGCGCCGCGGGCGACGCCGGCAGGGCCACGCTGGCCAACAACCTGAAAACGGCCAGCCAGCACATGCAGAATGCGCTGGACAATGTGCTGACCGTGCAGGCATCGGTCGGTGCGCGCCTCAAGGAAGTCGACTACCTGGACAGCACGGGCGACGACCTCAACGTCCAGTACCAGACCACGCTKAGCGGCCTGCAGGACCTCGACATGGCCAAGGCGATCTCGCTGTTCACCCAGCAGCAGCAGACGCTGCAGGCGGCCCAGGTGTCGTTCAAGACGATGTCGGGCCTGTCGCTCTTTAACTATATCTCGTAATCAAACGTTCGCGTGGGCACGGGGTGCCCACCCTACGCGCTCTTCAATTACATTTCTTGATCCGCACGCATTTGGTGGCACTGGGTGCCTACCTACGAACGTTTCTGTTGCCGTAGGGTGGGCGGCCTCCGCCCACCAAACGCATGCATTACCGCGGCGGTATCGGTAATGGCTGCGGCCTTTGTCCGCCCACCCGCGGAATCTTGCGCCCCGCCTCGATGCCCTGGTTGAACAGGTTCTGCAACGGCGTACCGAGATAGGGCAGGGTGAGGCTGATGACGAGAAACCCGGCCCCCAGCGTGATCGGGAACCCGATGCCGAACAGGTTCAGCTGCGGCGCCGCGCGCGTGAGGATCGCCAGCGCGATGTTGGTGATGAGCATGGCCGCCACGATCGGCATCGCGATCTGCAAACCGGCCGAGAACACGCGGCTACCCCAGCGCACCATTTCCAGCGGCGCCGACAGCGACATCGGCGTGGCCGAGATCGGCAGCGTGAAAAAGCTTTCTGCCAGCGCCTCGATCAGCACGAGGTGGGCATTCATGGCGAGGAAGGCCATCGTCGCGACGAGGGCGAGGAACTGGCTGATGGCCGACGAGCGGCCGGCCGACGTCGGGTCGAAGAAGGAAGCGAACGAAAAGCCCATCGTCGAACTGGCGACCTCGCCGGCGAATTCGATGGCGGCGAACACGAGGCGCATGGCGAAGCCCATCGCCACGCCGATCAGGAGTTCCTGCGCGACGATCAGGATGCCCGCCCACGACGTCGGATCGACGACGGGCATGGCCGGGAGTGTCGGCGCGATGATCGCGGCCAGCAGCACGCCGAGCGTCGTCTTGATGAGGATGGGCACGGCGGTGTTGCCGAACACGGGCGCCACCGCGACGAGCCCGAGGATGCGCGTCAGCGGCCACAAGAGGCCGCCGATCCACGCATACAACTGCGTCGTGGTGAACGAAATCATCGGACTATCGCGTCAACCGATCAACTGCGGAATGCCGCTGAATACGTTGCGCATATAGTCCGTCATGACCGAGAGCATCCACGGCCCCGCGAGCACGAGCGCGATGAAGATGCCGACCAGCTTGGGGATGAACGACAGGGTCTGTTCGTTGATCTGGGTGGCGGCCTGGAAGATGCTGACGACGAGGCCGATGACGAGCGCGACGAGCAGCAGCGGTGCCGAGACCATCAACGTGACTTCCATGGCCGTGCGGCCCATCGCGAGTACGCTTTCCGGGGTCATCGGGGCCTCCTCAGTAGAAGCTCTGGGACAGGGAGCCCAGCAGCAGCTGCCAGCCGTCGACGAGCACGAACAGCATCAGCTTGAACGGCAGCGAGATCACGGCCGGCGACATCATCATCATACCCATCGACATCAGCACGGACGCGACGACCATGTCGATGATGAGGAAGGGGATGAAGATGGCGAAGCCGATCTGGAACGCCGTCTTCAGCTCGCTCGTGATGAAGGCCGGGATCAGCACGCGCAGCGGCACGTCTTCCGGGCCCTGCAGCGCGGGCGTGCGCGAGATCTTGACGAACAGGGCGAGGTCGGACTGGCGCGTCTGCTTCAGCATGAAGCCCTTCAGCGGCGCGGCGGCCTTGTCCATCGCCTCGCCCATCTGGATGCGGTTTTCCTGCAGCGGTACATAGGCTTCCGTGTAGATGCGGTCGAACGTCGGCCCCATCACGAACAGCGTGAGGAACAGCGCGAGGCCGACCATCACCTGGTTCGGCGGCGCCGTCTGCGTGCCGAGGGCCTGGCGCAGCAGCGAGAGGACGATGATGATGCGCGTAAAACTCGTCATCATCAGGAGGGCCGCCRGGATGAAGGTCAGCGCCGTCATCAGCAGCAGGGTCTGCACCGGCAGCGAGTAGGCGGTGCCGCCGCCCGGGGCCGGGCTCGTCGTGAAAGCGGGAATGGCGGGCGCCGCCACCGCCGCCGCCAGCGGCAGGGCCAGCAGGCCCGTCGCCAGCAGGAGTCGTTTGGTAAGCATCACTTGCGTTTGTCGATCGTTTGTTTGAGCCAGTCGGCGAAGCTGTGCGCCGCAGGAGCATGCGGCGCCAGGGTGGCGTTGGCGGAGCCGGTGTCGCCATGCTGCCCGTCCTGGCGCGGCATTGTCGCCAGCGCGTTGATGCGGCCGGGTGATGCACCGACCACGATCCATTCATTGCCGACTTCGACCACCACGATGCGCTCGCGACCGCCCAGGTTCAGCGAACCGACGACGCGCAGGTTCGCATTGCCGCCTGCCACCTTGGGACCGTAGCGCTTGAGGAACCAGGCGAGGGCGCCCAGCACGGCCAGCACGACGATCAGCGCGAACAGCGTCTGCAGCAGGCTGCCGGTGGAGGAGCCGGCGGGCATCGTGACCGGCGGTACCGTGGCACCGGGCGCGGCAGGGCGTGGCGCGACGACGTCCGGCGCCGCCGGTGGCGCGGGAACTGCCGTGCCGGCGGGCGCCGCGGTGGTGTCGGGCTGGACGGCCGGCGCTTGCGCGGTGCCGGACGCGGGCGCGGCGGCGGAAGGCGCGCCGGTGCCGGCCACTGCCCGCGGTTGTGCCTTCGCGGGGGACGTAGGCGACGTAGCTTGTGGAGCTTGCCGGGTAGTCGGCTGTGCGGGTGCGGGTGCCGGTGCTGTTGCGGGTTCGGCCACGACGGGCGCCGGCGCAGGCGCCGCCACTGTTGGCGCAGGCGCTGGTGCGGCATCGGCCGACCGTCCCGCTCCCTGCCCAGGGCCCGGCTGGGCCGCGCAGGCGGCCAGTGGCAGAGTGAGGGCGAGGATGGTCAGCAGGCGCGCCGTCATTTGTTGAGCTTGCGGATGCGCTCCGACGGGGTGATGATGTCGGTGAGGCGGATACCGAACTTGTCGTTCACGACCACCACCTCGCCCTGGGCGATCAGGCAGCCGTTGACGAGCACGTCCATCGGTTCGCCCGCCAGGCCATCCAGTTCGACCACGGAACCCTGCGCCAGTTGCAGCAGGTTCTTGATGGCAATCTTGGTGCGGCCCAGTTCCACGGTCAGCTGGACCGGGATGTCGAGGATGAAGTCGATGTCGTTGGGCGTGTCCGGGCGCGGTCCCTTGTTCGAGAAATCCTTGAACACGGCGGCCGAGGCGGCCTGCTGCTGACTGGCCAGTGCAGCAGCTTCCGCGGCGGCCTGCTCGGCGATCGCGGCGCCCCAATCGTCGTCGAGGCTGCTTTGGTCGTCTTGAGTGTCGGACATGTTTCTCTCCTGTGTTGCTTACTTGTTGAAGGTTTCGCTGTTCGCCAGCAGTTTTTCGACCTTCAGTGCATATTGTCCGTTGAACACGCCATAGCTGCAGTCCATCACGGGCACGCCGTCGACGGTGGCCTGGAGCGTTTCCGGGACCGAGATCGGGATCACGTCGCCGACCTTCATGTTCAGGATTTCGTCGAAATTCGCCTTGCCGTGGCCCAGCACGGCCACCAGTTCCACTTCCGCCACCTGGATCTGCTGCGTCAGCAGGCGGATCCAGCGCTTGTCGACTTCCAGCGCCTCGCCCTGGATGCTCGACGTCAGCGCATCGCGGATCGGCTCGACCATCGAATAGGGCATGCAGAAATGGATCTGGCCCGATACGGAACCGAGCTCGATGGTAAAAGTGCACGATACCACGACTTCGTTCGGGGTGGCGATGTTCGCGAACTGCGTGTTCATCTCCGAGCGGATGTACTCGAATTCGATCGGGTACACCGGTTCCCACGACTTGGCATACGCCTCGAACACGATGTCGAGGATGCGCATGATGATGCGCTGCTCGGTCTGCGTGAAGTCGCGGCCTTCCACGCGCGTGTGGAAGCGGCCGTCGCCGCCGAACAGGTTGTCCACGAGCAGGAACACGAGGCCCGGGTCGAACACCATCAGCGCCGTGCCGCGCAGCGGCTTCATGTGGACGAGGTTCAGGTTCGTCGGCACGACGAGGTTACGGATGAACTCACTGTACTTTGACACCCGCACCGACCCCACCGACACCTCGGCGGAACGGCGCAGGAAGTTGAACAGGCCGACCCGCAGATACCTGGCGAAACGCTCGTTGATGATCTCGAGCGTCGGCATGCGGCCGCGGACGATCCGCTCCTGCGTTGCCAGGTTATAGGTGCGTACTCCCGAGGTGTCTTCAGGCGTCGCGACGTCGTCCTGATCGCCGTTGACCCCTTTCAGGAGGGCATCGACTTCTTCCTGTGAGAGAAAATTATCGGCCATGCTGCTCTACCGTAATGACTTCTGCTTTACTGGATGATGAATGAAGTGAACAAAACGTCGGACACTTCCTGCCCGTCACCGCGAGGGACGAACGGTTCGTTGACCGCCGCCAGGATCTCGCCGGCCAGTTGCTGCTTGCCTTCCACCGTGCTGATCTCGGATGCTTTCTTGCCCGACAACAGGAGCAGCACGCGACTGCGGACCTTGGCCATATTGGCCTTGATGAGCTCGACCTGTTCCGGGCTGTCGACCTGCAACGTGAACGCGACCTGCAGATACTGGTCGCCGTGTTCCGGCTGCAGGTTGACCGTGAAGGAGTCGATGTTCACGTATTCGGGCGCCGCCTCGTCCTTTTTCTTCTTTTTCTTACTGCTGCCCGCATGTTCCTTCTTCGCAGGCTCGGCCGCGGCTTCGTCGCCGCCCGCGTGCAGGAAGTACCAGCCGGCGCCGCCGCCGCCCAGGCCCAGCACGAGCACGGCCGCGCCGATCATGATGAACAGCTTGCTTTTGCCGCGGCCGCTGGGGGTCGGTGCTGCCGCATCCACTTTCGGATCGGCTTTGATTTTCGGATTCGCTTTCAAGAGTCTTCGGTTCCGCTGTTGGATCGTCCCGTCATTATGTCATTATCGGGAAAAGGTGAGCAGAAGCAACGGTCGAAAAGAGGCAGGAACCTCGGGTATCTCGTTGTTTCCTGATGGATTTGTTGTCGATGCGGTATGCAAACGACGCGGGGTGATTGACGCCCTGGCATCAATCACCCCGCCCGGCATCGATCTGCGATCCTTTATGCAAACGTATCGACCATGCCCCGGTCGCCGATTGCGGCCGTGCGCGTGGCCGGCCGCACCGTGGCTTCGCCCGCCACCGTGCCCGCATCGTCGCCGCCATGGCCGCGGCCGTTGTTGCCGCCCCGGCCGAAACCGCTCGACGCCATCGCCTGGTCCTGCTGCGCCTGGCCGCCGTTCGACATGCCAGCGTTGACCGTCGCATTGCCCAGTGCGATGCCGCTCTCGCTCATCATTTCCTGCAGGCGGGGCAGGGCGTTTTCCAGCGCCTGGCGCACTTCCAGCTGGTTCGACGAGAACGTCACGTCGGCCTGCCCATTGGAGACGGACAGCACCACCTGCAGCGGACCCAGGTCCGGCGGGTTCAGGGTCAGCGATGCCGTCTGGTCCTCGCCGCCGACCATGTAGACGACCTTCTGGCCAACCTGGTCGTTCCAGGCATCCGTGCCCACGCGCGCCGTCAGTTCCTCGCTGGCCGCCGCCGCGGCCTGGGCGGCTTCCAGCGCGGCCGGCTGCAGCTGGGCGGCCGTTGCGACGGCCGTCGGTGCCTGCTCCTTCTGTGCCAGCAGCGCGGCGTCGCGCGCCTGCTGCAGGGCCGCGTCCAGCTGTGGCGCGGCTTCCGCCTTGACGGYGCCCGGCGCGGCGCGCAAGTCCTGTGTCGCCGTCGCCGCCTTGTCGGCACCGAGATCGGCGCCGGCGGCGGCGAGGGCCGGGTTCTTGATCGACGTGGCCGCGAAGGTCTTTGCGCCGGTGGCGTCGATACCGGCCTCTTTCGACACCGATTTCATCGCGGTCTGCAGCGCGGCCAGCTGCGTGGCGTCCGAGCGCTTGCCTTTGCCGGCGAGCGCGTCGAAGGCCTGGGCCGCCGTCGCCTTGCCATTGTTCGTGCCCGGCTTCTGCAGGCTCGCCATCAGCGCGAGCATGGCGCTGGCCGGGTCGCCGGCCTTGCTCTTGTCGTCGTCGTCCTGCTTGTCGTCGGACCTGGCGGCGGCGGTGTCGTCCCTGGCATCGGCCGCATCGGTCCTGGCGTCGGTCGCCTGTGCGGCCTGCTGCGGCGCGGCGTCGTCGGGTTGCGCGGGCTTGTCCGCCTCCGCAGGTTTCGCGGCCTGTTTCGGGGCCGGTGCCGGCGCCGGTGCCGGGGCCGGTGCTGGGGCCGGCATGGATGCGAGCGCGAGTGCCGCGCCGCTGCGCTCCATTTGGCCGGCCAGCAGGGCGCCGAACTGGCCGTTGTCGCTACCGCCGTTGCCGTTGCCCGCGTTGCCGTTGCGCGGGTTGACGCCGCCGGCGGTATTGAGCTGGATAGTGGAAGTCGTGGTCATGTCGCTTAGCTCGTTTGGTGGGCGCCGGTCAGCGCTTGAAGCGCGCCGTCCGGGCCGCATGGTCGTCCATCATCTTCTGGTCGCGCTTGTTCTCGAGCGCCAGCGCCTCGAGCGCCGCGCGCTCGTTCAGGGTCCGGTACGACAGGCGCTTGCGCTCGCTCTCCTGCCATCCCTTCTTTTCCATGTCCGCCTTCACGCGCGCGTGCTTCAGCACTTCGCGCTGGCCGTCGATCGCCTGGTCCAGCTTGCCGAGGAAGGCGACGAAATTCTGGTACGCGAACGGGGTGATGCCCCCCATCTGCGCCGCGTCGAGCCGGTTCGCGTAGTCGTCGCGGTAGCCGAGCAGCATCTGCAGCTTCTGCTCGCCCTCGTCGACGGCCTTCAGCGCGGCGCCCAGGCGCTTTGCGCAGGCGTCGGACTCGCGCTGGGCGAGGTCGATCAGGGTGTCGAGTGCGGATGCGTTGGCCATGGTAGGTCAAGTATACCGATGGGCGTCCCGGTCAATCACCCGAACAGCGAGGTCAATTCCCCCAAGCTCTGCAGCATGCCGACGTTGTCGTGGATTTCCTGGCACAGGAAGGCCTCGACGCGGTCGTGCAGCGCGRTGGCCTTGTCCAGCACCGGGTCCGTACCCGGCGCGTAGGCGCCCACGCTGATCAGGTCGCGCGAGCGCTCGTAGCGCGAGTACAGCTGTTTCAGGGTGCGCGCGGCCTGCTGGTGCTCGCGCGACGTGATGCCGTGCATGGCGCGCGAGATCGATTGTTCGATGTCGATGGCGGGGTAGTGGCCCGCCTCCGCCAGTTTCCGGTTCAGCACGATGTGGCCGTCCAGGATACCGCGCGCCGCGTCGGCGATCGGGTCCTGCTGGTCGTCGCCTTCCGACAGCACGGTGTAGAACGCCGTGATCGAGCCGCCGCCCGCCTGGCCGTTACCGGCGCGTTCCACCAGCACGGGCAGCTTGGCGAACACGGACGGCGGATAGCCCTTGGTCGCCGGCGGTTCGCCGATGGCGAGGGCGATCTCGCGCTGCGCCATCGCGTAACGCGTGAGCGAATCCATGATCAGGAGGACGTTCTTGCCCTGGTCGCGGAAGTGTTCGGCGATGGCGGTCGCGTAGGCGGCGCCCTGCAGGCGCATCAGCGGCGGCGCGTCGGCCGGGGCGGCCACGACGGCGGAGCGGGCGAGACCCTCTTCGCCGAGGATCTGCTCGATGAATTCCTTGACCTCGCGGCCCCGTTCGCCGATCAGGCCCACGACGATCACGTCGGCCGTCGTGTAGCGCGCGATCATCCCGAGCAGCACGGATTTGCCGACGCCGGTACCGGCGAACAGGCCGAGACGCTGGCCGCGGCCCACCGTCAGCATCGAATTGATGGCGCGTACGCCGACGTCCAGCGTTTCCGAGATCGGCGCGCGGTCGAGCGGGTTGATGGGGCGCGCGTTCAGCGGCCCCATGTCTTCCGTGACGACGGGGCCCTTGCCGTCCAGCGGGCGGCCGGCGCCGTCGACGACGCGGCCCAGCAGGCCCCAGCCGACGGGCAGGTGGCGCGCGCGGTCCATCGGACGGCGGCGCGGATGCGCGACGGTGCCGGGTTTCGGCACGCTCGCTTCCACCGGGAACACGCGCGAGCCGGGCACGACGCCTTCCACGTCCGACTGCGGCATCAGGAACAGCTTGTCACCCTCGAAGCCGACGACTTCCGCCTCGATGCGTGCGCCCGATGCGACCGGGATCATGCAGGCGCTGCCGACGGCGAGTTTCAGCCCCACGCACTCCATCACGAGACCGGCCACGCGCGTGACGCGGCCCGACACCTGCATCGGCTCGACGAGATCGAGCACGTTGCCGCAGTCCTTCAGGTAGGACTTCCAGCGGCCGGTGTGCGGGTTGGCGTCATTCATTCGAGCCACTCGATGTTCTTGCCCAGCGCGTGCGCCAGGCGCTGCCAGCGCGCCGCGATCTGGGCATCGATCTGGTTGCTGGCCGTGTCCACGCGGCAGCCGCCGCGCGCGATGCTCTCGTCCTCGACGATGCGCCAGCCGTTCTTGTCGAGTTCATGGCCGATGCCGCTCCTGACGATCAGCGCGTCTTCCGGATGCAGCATCAGCAGGGCCGGCTGCTGCAGGTTCGGCAGGTAGTCGATGGCTTCGCGCACGACGGGAATGATCAGGTCCGGCTTCACGTCGAACGCCGTGCGCACCATGCCGCGCGCCAGGTGCAGCGCGAGTTCCAGCACGTCGTTCGAGATGGCCTCGTCGGCCTCGGTGACGGCGTCGCCGAACGTCGTCGCCAGCTGGCGCAGGTAGTCGAGTTCCTCGGCCGCTTCGGCGCGGCCCAGCGCCAGGCCTTCCTCGTAGCCGGCGGCGTGGCCTTCCGCCTGGCCCGCTTCGAGGCCCTCGGCATAGCCTTCCTCGCGCGCGGCGGCGCGGATCGCCTCGAGTTCCTCGGCGGTCGGCAGCTGGATGCCCGGCTGCGGCGGCTGCTGTTGCTGCTGCTGCGGCTCGTAGGCGCGTGCAGCAGCTGCGGCCTTCTCGGCTTCGACGGCGCGCTGGGCGAGGGTGCTGGGGCGCTCGTCGCCGAACGACGTCATTTCCCAGCGCTGGTACGCGGATTGCTGTTCTTTCGGGATGGCCATCAGACGAACGAGTCCTCACCCTTGCCGCCCAGGACGATCTGCCCTTCGTCGGCGAGGCGCCGGACGATCTGCAGGATCTGCTTCTGCTGGGTTTCCACTTCGGACAGGCGCACGGGACCTTTCGATTCCAGGTCTTCGCGCATCATTTCCGCCGCACGCTGCGACATGTTCTTGAAGATTTTATCGCGCAAGTCCTGCGACGCGCCTTTCAGCGCGATGATCAGCATCTCGGACTGCACTTCACGCAGCAGCAGCTGGATGCCGCGGTCGTCGATGTCGATGATGTTGTCGAACACGAACATCTCGTCCATGATCTTCTGCGCCATGTCGTTGTCGTAGTTCTTGATGTTCTCCATGACGGAGCTTTCCTGTTCGCCGCTCATGAAGTTCAGGATCTCGGCCGCCGTGCGCACGCCGCCCAGCGACGACTTCTTGATGTTCTCGTTGCCGGACAGGAGCTTGGTCAGCACGTCGTTCAGTTCGCGCAGGGCGGCCGGCTGCACGCCGTCCAGCGTGGCGATACGCAGCACGACGTCGTTGCGCAGGCGGTCGGTGAAGTGCGCCAGGATTTCGCAGGCCTGGTCGCGTTCCAGGTGCACGAGGATCGTGGCGATGATCTGCGGGTGCTCGTTGCGGATCAGCTCGGCGACCGACGGCGAGTCCATCCACTTCAGGCTCTCGATGCCGGAGGCGTCCTTGCCGCCCAGGATGCGGTTCAGCAGGACGGCGGCCTTGTCGTCGCCCAGCGCCTTGGTCAGCACCTGGCGGATGTATTCGTCGGAATCGAGGCCGACGGTCGATTGCAGGTCGACGCGCTCGCGGAATTCGCCCAGCACGGTCAACACTTCCTCGTGCTGCACGGCCTTCATCTGCGCCATCGCGGCACCGAGCTTGAGCACCTCGCGCGGCCCGAGGAATTTCATGACCTCGGCCGCTTCCGATTCGCCCAGGGCCAGCATCAGGATGGCCGCCTTGGTCGTGCTTTCCTTGTCCTTGTCGCTCATTATTCAGTACCCAGCCATTCTTTGATCACGTTGGCCACGATGCGAGGATCATGCTTGGCCAGCTCTTTCGCCATTTCCAGGTTGCTCTTGTAGACCTGAACCTTCTGTTGGTCTTCCACCTCACGCTGGAGACGGGCTTCCTCTTCGGGATCCGGTTCCGGCTCCGGTTCCGGCACTTCCGGTTCCGGCTCGGGTGGGATCGCCACGGCTTCGTCGAATTTCTTGATCGCCGGCTTGAGCAGCGGCCGCACGAAGCGGAACCACAGGAAGGCCAGCACGAGGGCGATGAAGACGTAGCGCGCGATGTCCTTCGCCAGCGGCAGGTTCGTCGGGTCCTTCCACCATTCCGGCGCCTGTTCGGCTGGCTTGTCGACGCCGTCGAACGGGGCGTTCGTCACGTTCAAGGTGTCGCCGCGCGCCTGGCTGTAGCCCATCGCCTGCTTGACCAGCTCGTTGATCTGCGCGACTTCGGCGGCGCTCAAGGGCTTGATCACGAGCTTGCCCGTCTTCGGATCGATCGTGCGGCGGTAGTTCACCACCACGCCCACCGTCAGGCGCTTGACGCCGCCCATCGGCTTCTGTTCGTAGCGGATCGTCTTGTCGACTTCGTAATTCGTCGTCGAATCCTTGCGGCTCGGGCCCGTCGTCGTCGTCTGCGCGGCGGCCGGTGCGTTGCCGTCGATCGGGGCGGTGGCCACGCCCGGCGGCTGGTTCGACAGCGCGCCCGGGATGCCGGACGGGTTGGTGCTGCCCGGACCGGTCTGCTCGGACGTCTGCTGGCTGCGGATCGCCTGCGGTTCCGGCGGCGAATTCGGCTTGTACATCTCGGCCGCCGTGTCGGTCTGGGCGAAGTCGACTTCGGCCGTCGCCTCGGCGCGCACATTGTTCTGGCCCACGAGCGGGGCGATGATCGACTCGACCTGCTTGACGATGTTCTGCTGCAGCGCCTCGACATACTTCAGCTGGTTCGGGTCGAGCTGCTTGCCGTTCCTGTTGGCGCTGTCCGACAGCAGGGTGCCGTTCTGGTCGACGACGGTGACGTTGGCCGGCGGCAGTTCCGGGATCGACGACGCGACCAGGTGCACGATGGCGCTGACCTGGGCCGGATCGAGGGTGCGGCCCGGCTGCAGGTTCAACAGCACGGATGCGGTCGGCTTCTGCTGGTCGCGCACGAACACGGACGGCTTCGGCAGCGCCAGGTGCACGCGCGCCGAGGCGACGGCGGCCAGCGACTGGACCGAATTCGCCAGTTCGCCTTCCAGCGAGCGCTGGTAGTTGACCTGTTCGACGAATTGCGAGGTGCCCAGCTTCTGGTTCTCGAGCAGTTCGAAGCCGACGTTGCCGGCGCGCGGCAGGCCCTGCTGGGCCAGCTTCAGGCGCAGGTCGTGGATGCGCTCGGCCGGCACGAGGATCGCGTTGCCGCCGTCGGAGAATTTGTACTTGACCCCCATCTGGTCGAGCGCCGCGGTGATCGCGCCGCCGTCCTTGTCGGTGTAATTGGAGAACAGGACGCGGTATTCCGGCGCCGACGTCCACAGCCACAGTGCCGCGACGATCGCCAGCACGCCGGCGATGGCGCCGCCGATCACGACCCGTTTGCCGGTGGTCGTCTGCCAGAACTTCGGCTTCTCTTCTGCCGGAGTTTCGAGGTCGCTGTCGAGGAGTTCTTCCGCTGTGGTTGCCATGGTTGGGGGAGGGAATGGGTTTATGAACACCATTATGAAGCCGTAGGGCAATTTCAAACCCCGGAATAAGGCCCTATTTCCGGTGCTGCTCTAGGGCAATAGTTGCTGGGGCGGTGATATTCTGACAGCCTGAATCGAATTGCGCAGGGAGAGTGACATGAACATCGGCGGCATCGACAGCAGCCGGATCGAAGCGATGATGGCGCAGCTGAAGGCGGCGGCCCAGAAGCCGGCCACAGCGACATCCGCTGCGGACGCGCTGGGCGGCGGCACCGGCATTGGCGGCCTCGGCAAGGCATCCGGCGCGGATGCGGCCGAGTCATCGACCAAGGTCAGCTTCTCCGATGCGCTGAAGGCGTCGCTGCAAAACGTCAGCAACGCCCAGATCCAGGCCGACGACATGGGCAAGAAATTCGCCGCGGGCGACGATTCCGTCAGCCTGTCCGACACGATGATCGCGATGCAGAAAGCCAGCATCAGTTTCCAGGCTACCGTGCAGGTGCGCAACAAGCTCGTGTCGGCTTATCACGACATCATGAACATGCAGGTGTGACGGTCAACGCGCCGGCGGCCGTGGCGGTTTTTGTAAATTCGGGGTCAGTAAATTCGGGGTCAGAGCACTTTTTTGTCGAAATTCGGGGTCAGAGCACTTTTTTGAGGAAGAGACATTTGGAATCGCTTGATTCCCGAGCTTCTTCGGTAGCGCACTCCATGATGTAGTACGAGCGCACGTTATCGCTGCGTGTATAGCGGCCGAGATCAATTGTTCAAAAAATCGCTCTGACCCCGAATTTTCCGAAAAATGTGCTCTGACCCCGAATTTTCTGACCCCGATTTTTTAGCGCGCTGAAGTACGTTTGGGCGGGCTGGCCACGTTCACCCGCCCCTTCATCATCGGATGCAGGGTGCACAGGTAGTCGAACGACATCCCGGCGCGCACCACATAGCGCCACGTCTTGCCGGGCGGCAGGTCGCCCGAGCCCACGCCGGCCGCGGCGCCCGTCACGTTGTGGACGAACATGTCGCGGTTTTCCCAGATGATGGTATCGCCGGGCCTGGCCTCCACCACCTGCGGCGAAAACTGCATGGCGTCGATGACGACACGGTGTTCCGCCGCCCCGGCCAGCACGGGTAGCCAGAGGGCGGCGATCAGCAGGATTTTCACTTGAGTTCGGCCTGGATGTGCTTCGCATGCTCCAGGTGCTCCACGAAGGCCGGGCGCACCTTGACGAGCAGGGCTTTCAGCTCGGCATTCGACGCGTTCGGGATCAAAGTCTTGTCGAGGGCGTCRAGCACCGTCTGGTGGTACGTCACCTCGTTGTCGACATAGGCCTTGTCGAACGCCTTGCCGGACAGGCCTTCCAGCGTGGTGCGCATCGTCGCGCCGCCCTGCGTGAGGCTCTTGCTGGTGTCATTCTCCTCGGGCGTCACGTGCAGTTTTTGCACGAGCGCGACGGCCTGCTTGTTGACGCCGGAATGGTCGGCGACCATCCGTTTGGCGAATGCGCGCACATCCTTGCCGTGCGCTTTCTTTTCGGCCTGCTTACCGGCGTCGATGTCGACCGTATTGGCGGCGACGACGATGGCGGCGATCTGCGCGTCGTTCGGGCCGGCCGCGTGGGCGGGGGAGAACAGGCCCAGGGCGAGCAGGGAGGACAGGATCAGCGGGGTGGTTTTGTTCATGGTGGACTCCTTAAATGGGTTGTAAGGGTGGAGCAATCCATTCGATGCACTTTGAAGCGCGCGCGTTCCCGCCATCGTCTAGCTGGACGAGTCCGCTTCCAGGCGTTGTTGCACCATGTGCACGATCCGGTCGCAGCGCGCGCCGTCGAAGCCGAACGCATCCTCGATGGCGAAGTCGATCTCGCGCGCGAGCGCCTCGCGCAGCATGGCGCGGGCCCGGAAGTAACGGGTACGTACGGTCGCCGCGGGAATGTCCAGCGTCGCTGCCGTTTCCTCGACGGTCAGCTCTTCCACGGCGCGCAGCACGAACACCGTGCGGAAGGCGGTCGGCAACTTGTCGATGCCGGTCTCGATCAGGCGCCGCGTCTGGGCCCGCAGCGCGGCCAGTTCCGGTTGCGCCGCTTCCGCGTGGCCGTCGTCCGCACCATGGGGCATAGCCGCGTCGTCCGCGCCGTAGTCCGCCCCCAGTTCGATGATCTCGGCCAGCCGACCGGTCTTGCGCTGGCGCATCAGCGCCGCGTTGACGACGATGCGCGTCAGCCAGGTGCCGAGCGCGGCCTCGCCACGGAAGGCGGGCAGGGCGCGGTAGGCCTGCAGGTATGCATCCTGCAGCGCATCTTCCGCTTCCGCGTCGTCGCGCAGGACGCTGCGCGCCACGCGGTACAGGCGCCGGTTGTAACGCCGCATGAGGAGTGTGAAAGCGTCGCGGTCGCCGGTGCGGATGCGGTGCAGCAGTCCGTCGTCGTCGAGGGGGGAGGGATAGTGTCTGGCGGGGTGCATGGGAGTCCTCGTGTCGTATGCCTGACGATTGGATGCAGGGCCGGGGCCCCGCGTTCCCGTCGTCAGGATACGTCAGGCGAGGCCAGCCAGGCGCGCGTTGCGTTCGCGTTCGAGCTTGGTGATGTAGCGCTGCACAGCGGCAAGATTGCCGCGCGAGATATCGACGAACTGGCAACCCAGGCGGCGGCTCGTCTTGTTGTTAAGCAGCGTCATGTCGATCGAGTTGCGTATCTGCAGCGAGCAGGTCACGGCCCCGATTTCCGGCAGTTCGATGCGGCAATCCGTGAAGGTCTCTCCGATCGTCGTGCCGAGTTGCAGTTTGTTGTCGTAGATCGCGATGCCGCCGCAGCTGATATCGGCCAGCGGGAATACGCCCGTGCCGCCGCCCAGTTCGGCCGGCAGCGGGATCGTCGCGCGCACCGGGTTCGTCACCGGCGTCGGCATGCGGTAGTACTCGCGCCGCTGCAGGCGGATCAGGCTGGTCGGAATATCGGCGGCGAGCGCGGTGCCGCCTTCGAATTGCACTTCGCGCAAATTCTCGAGGCCGAACACGATGCGGATCTTGTCCAGCGACGTGTCGCAGCGGACCTCGCCCGCGGCCACGATGCGCGTGTTCTGCTCGGCGCTGACGGATCGATCGATGATGACGGTGTCGCTGTCCGGATCGACATCCAGCAATGACGTGACGCACACGTCCGCCTCGCCCTTGATCAACATCCGGATCAGCTGGTTCTTTTCGCCGATCTGGCGCAGCAGGGCCACGATCTCCCTGCGCGACTCGATCTCGTAGTCGTGCCAGGCTTCTAATTCTGCGTCAGTGATTGCTTGCATCTGTGTCAACCGGAGTGGTCTCTTGAGGTGGCAGTAGGGGCGCCATGTCGGGGGCGGGCGGTTTGATCTGCCCGGAAACTTGCGCTGATTCAATATAATAGAGCCATGCCAATAGTTCGGCAATGACGCGATACAGCGCGGGTGGAATCTGGCGGTCGAGATCGACCTGCATCAGCAACGCGACGAGTTCCTTCGACTCGTGCACGAATACGCCGGCTTCCTTTGCGCGCGCCATGATCTGCTCGGCGACGAGGCCACGGCCCTTGGCGATGACTTTCGGCGCCGCGTCGCCGGCGCCATACGCGAGCGCGACGGCGCTCTGGCGGCGTGCGGATTTATCCTTGTCCATCGTCCGCCTCGCCGGTACGCGCGGCGTCGTGGATGGCCAGCGTGGCCAGCGGCGTGCCGGCCGCGTCCAGCGCCTGCGCCAGACGCGCCTGGTGTGCGTCCAGCAAACCCTTGATGCCGGCATCCGGCGCGTCGAGGCGGATGTGCAACTGGTCGCCGGACAGCACGACGCGCGCCGCCACCTCGCCCAGCGCGCCGAAGCGCAGGCGCAGGCTGCTCTGCCACGCGGCGCCGTCTTCGCCTTCGCCGCCGTCTTGCCGGCTCGATGCATCCCGTTCGACTTCCCAGTGCAGGTCCTGGCCCGGCCATAAAGGTCCTTGCCAGGCGATTTTCCCCTGTTCATGGGCGTTCAGCTGCAGGTTGATGAGCTGGGCCGTGTCCGGGTTCGTGGGCGGCGGCAGGCCGCGCGCCTGCGGTTCCAGCGCCAGGTCGGCGCGGGGGCGGGCGCCATCGGCCCATTCGGCCACGTGCGATTCGTAGAACAGGCCGCTTTTGTCGAGCCCGTCGCGCAGCGCCTGCGCGATGGCACCGGCGTCGGCGGACGGGCCGTCCAGCAGCGGCGTGCGGCCGACCGCTGCGCTGGCCTGCGTCCCGGCGTGTTGCGCCGCCGCGACGACATCGCCCAGCGCCTTGCCGGCCGTGCTGATCGACGCGTTCGCGCCGTCGGCGCCGCCGCCCGGGAGTTGCGCCAGGCCGCGCGTGCCGGCCAGCAGGGCGGCGGTGCGCGTGAGCGCGGCGGCATTTTTCCCTTCGAGCCAGGCGAGCGGGGAGGCATGCGGGTCGGTGCCTTCCGGCAGCGGCGGGCCGGCTTCGGCGAAGGCGGCGGTGCCCTGGCCCGTCTGGACCTGGAACGTGGGCCGTGGCGTAATGGCTACCAGGGTCAGCGGCACCTGCGTGCCGACCTGGGCGCCCTGCGGCAGCGGCATGCGCGCCGCCATGTCATTGATGCGCACGACGAAGCTGCCGTCGGGAAGTTTCGTCAAAACATCGGCTTGCAGCGATTGCCCGACGAGTCCGGCGAGTGCGCGCGCGAACGCCTGCTGGCGCGGGTCGCCGACCGGCAGGGTGGGACGTGCCGGCGCGACCTGGGTCAGCGAGACGGTATCGCGCGGCAGCATTGCTCAGGGTTAGACGCCGTAGGCACGCGCGACGCGGCGCTCGACGGTCTTGTTGCTGATCATGGCCTGCAGTTTCGCCATCCACGGCTGGGTGAGGTCGCGGATCTTGCGGTCGGAATCGAGCATCTTGCGGATCGCGTTCACCTTGCGCACGCGCTCCTGGCCGGCCAGCGGACCGTCGCCATTGTCCTTCAGCTGGCGTACACAGGCGGCGCACTGGCGCTCGAGCTGCTGCAGGCGGTCCCAGTCGCTCGCGGTGGCGGCGGCCAGCATCTGGTCGGTGATGCCGACCATGGCTTCGTACAGGGCCGCGATTTCGGTATTCGTCATCATCGCTGCGCTCCCCATCACGCGCTCGCCATGGTCGGGGCTTTCGGCATGGCCGTCGGTGCGGGCTCCGGCTGCTGGACCTTGTCGCCGATCTGGACCCAGGCGCTGCGCAGGTCGGCCAGCAGGCCGTGCACCTCGTCGATGATGGTGACGTCGTTCTTCAGGTTCGCGTGCAGCAGGCGGCGGCTCATGTAGTCGTACAGGGCATCCAGGTTGGCCGCGATCTCGCCGCCGGCATTCTTGTCGAGCGACGCGCGCAGGCCGTTGTCGATGATCGAGATGGCCTTCGAGATGGCCGAACCCTTGGCCGCGATATTGCCGGCGGCGATGTTCGTCTTGGCGCTGAGCAGCGCGACGAGGGCACCGTCGTACAGCATCACGATGAGCTTGTGCGGCGAGGCCGAGGCGATGCCGGTTTCGAGGCCCACGTTGGCGTAGGCATTGACGCCGCGTTTCATGGTTCCAAACATCATGGTTCTCCAATAAATCCAGGTTTAACGGTTGGCGGCGATGGCTGCCAACTGCTGCGTCAGATAACTTTGGGTGCTCTGCATCGACTGCAGCATGGTGTCGAGCGAGGTAAATTGTTTGCGGTACATGGCTTCCACCTGGGTCAGGTGTTGGCTGAACCGGTCGCGCTGGTCGGCCACCGCCTTGATGCTGGCGTTCAGGCCGTCGGTCTTGCTGGCCAGCAGGCTGTTCTTGCCGGTAAAGCTCGTAGCTAGGTTCGTGAGTGCATAGGCGTAGCCCTGCGAGAACGTGACGGTGCCCCGGTCGCCGGTGACGCCGCTGTTGATCGTGAGCTGGATGCCGGCCGCCTTCGATCCATCGGCCGCGGTCAGCACTTGGCCGTTGCCGGTCGCCGCGACGCCGCCGATGGTGCCCGCGACATCGGTGCCGGCGGCCGGCGTGGCGCCGCCGAAGAGGTCGCTGACCGGCGTGCCGGTGACGCTGGCCACTGAAATATTCGAGGTTTCGCCGAATTTGCTCGACGAGATCAACAGGTGGCCATTCGCGTCGACCGAGGTATCGATGCTGTCTCCGGCCGATGCGAACGTGCTGTTGCCGTTGATGGCGGCGCGCAGCATGGACGACAGTTGGTCGTTCGTGTACGTGCCGGCCGGGATCTTGATGTTCTGCACCTTGCTGTCGGTGGCCGGATCGGTCTGGTTCAGCGTGACGGTCCACGTCGTGTTGGAGGCGATCGTCGTCGAACCCGACAGTGCGTTGGCGCTCGTCAGCGTGCCCTGCGTCGCCATGTGCGTGATGTTCACGGCGTATTCGCCCGGCTGCGTGGCCGTGCCCGACTTGTTGTACGTGATGCCGCCGTCGCTGGCCGCCCCGGCCGCCGCAAACAGGCCCGCGATGTTGCTGAAATTGCCGGAGATAGCCGTGCTCAGCTTGGTCGAATCGACCTTCAGGCTGCCATCGTCCCCGAACGTGATGCCGACCTGCGTCAGGTTCGTCATATTGCTGTTCAGGCCCTCGACCGAGGCGCTGAGCGCGCGCCGCAGCTGGGTCTGGATGGCGCGCACCGCCGAATCGCCCTGCAGGACGGCGCCCGATTTAGTGGTTGGGTCGTACGCGGTCAGTTTCGAGATCGTCGAATTCAGGTCGTTGTACGCTTTTACGAACCCGTTGATTGCTGTCGATACCGAGCTCGTATCCTGACTGATCGTCAGCGTCGTGCTGCCAGTCGAGTTCAGGTMCATGCTGACACCCTGCACGACGTCGTCCACGGTCGTGCTGGCGCTCGTGACGGTGATACCGTTCATGGTCAGCTTGGTGTCCTGGGCGCCGCTCGTCTGCGTCAGGCCCTGGGCGCCGTTCGGGTCGTAGCCCAGCAGGCTGGCGATGCCGGCGTTGACGGGGCCGCCGTCCGCGCCGTCCACGCTGATCTTCATCGACGACTTCGCGCCCGTCTTGTTCGACGTGATCACGAGGTGGTAAGGATTGTCGCTGCCGTCCGAGACGATGGTGGCGGTGACGCCCACGTTGGCCTTGTTGATGGCGTCGCGGATGCCTTGCAGGGTCTGGTCCTTCGTGTCCAGCGTGACGGTGCCGCTGGGCTGGCTGCCGTCCTGGGTGAAACCGGCGCCGAGGTAGCTGCCGGCGCTGCCCGCCGYCAGGCCCGCCGCGGCGGGGTTGTTGCCGCCGATCTCGATCTGGCTGCCGTCCGCCGAACTCAGCGTGACACCCGCGGTCGCGGTGGTGTTCGACCCCGTGTTGGCGGCATTGGCCGCCAGGCCGATGCCGCCGGTGACGCTGCCGCTCACCGCTTCCTTTATACTGATGTTGGAACCGTCCGCCGCGAAGAATTGCAGGTCGCCGTTGGCGGCCGAGCCGCTGAATGTGATGTTGGCCGCTGCCAGCCCGTCCTTGATGCTGTTGGTGGCGAGCGCGGTGTCGATCGATGCGGCAGTCACGGTCGTGCTGCCGTCCGACGAGGCCAATGCGACCCCACCCACCGACAATGCATAGTTGCCGCCGCTCGCGACGGTGACGTCGCCGAAGCCGCTGAACAGCGTGGCCGACGTGGTCGTGGTGCCGGCCTTGGCGGAAACGCCGGTATTGCTGGACTCGTCGTTGATGACCTGCGCGAGGTCGCGCGCGCTGCGCGTGGTGCCGTTGGTGCTGATGGCTGTACCATTGATGGTCAGCGAGCCGGTGGCGATGCCGGACGCGGCCGTGCCAACGCTCAGTGAGGTGCCGGTCGTGCCGAACGTGCCGCCGCTGACGCTGCCGAACTGGAACGTCAGCGTGGTCTTGCTGCCGTCGCCGATCTGCTTGCTGGTGGTGGCCTGGCCGCCCGTCATCAGGCTTTGTGCCTGGGCCAGCTGGGTGACGTTGATCTTGTACTTGCCTGGTACCGCCCCGGTGCCGGCGGTGGCGGTCATGAGGTCCTTGTTGCTGGACGTTGTGGTCAGCGCGCTGAAGGTATTGGCCGAGTTCAGTGAAGCCAACGCCGATTGGAAGGTGCCGACGGCGGAGCTGACCTGGCCATAAGCCTGCAGCTTGCCCTGGTACACGCCCGTTTTCGTGTCGTACCTGCTGAGCRGCGCCGATTCGGCATCCATCAGCTTGCTGACGAGGCCGTTGACATCGAGGCCGGAACCGATACCAGGTGAGCTGATCCCCACTTGTTTCTCCTGTGAAAGCGATAATGTAAGTCATTATCGACAGAAGCAAACGGGACTTGAGAGTAGGAAATACCGGTTATTTCGCTGCTCTGCCAATCTGGCAAGAGTAAACGACGTCAAGCGCGGCGGAGACCGCCGCGCTTGACCGAAGACGCACGCATGGAACGCTCAGGCCGTGTGATCAATGAGCAGGCCCTGCTGCATCTTGTCAATCGATTTGTCGATCGACTTCGCGATCTGCAGAGCTTCCTTGGAAGGAATCTGGCGCACGACTTCCTTCGTGCTCTGGTCGATGACTTTGACCACGATATCCTTGCTGTCTTCATCGATCGAGAACTGCAGGCTTTGCGACGAACCCAGCATCGCGTCGTTCATCTTCTTGACGGCGGCCGATACCTCCTCTCGCGACGGCTTGACCCCATCGGCGGGCCGGCTCTTGCCGGTTGCATCCGTCGAAGTCGTAGATGCCGCCGGCTGGGCCGAACGGTCATCCACGCGCGGAGATGCGGGCGAACTCACAGGTTGAATGTTCATAATGACTTCCCTAGCAAAAATTCCTCGGCTGAATTTCTCCAGCCGAGGAATCACTCTACACCGYTATCGGAGGCTTACTACATTACAAATTAGCCACGCAGCAGGGACAGGACACCGTTCGGCAGCGAGTTGGCCTGGGCCAGCATCGAGGTACCGGCCTGTTGCAGGATCTGGCCGCGGGTCATGTTCGCGGTTTCCGAAGCGAAGTCCGTGTCGACGATGCGGCTGCGCGATGCCGACAGGTTTTCCGTCGACGATTGCAAGTTCGAGATTGCCGAGCTGAAGCGCGACTGCAGTGCGCCCAGTTGTGCGCGCTGGTTATTCACCGAGGACAGGGCGGCGTCGGCGACCTTGATGGCCAGCTGCGCTTTGTCGAAGGTGCTGACGTCGATGTTCGCCACCGAGTTCAGGGAGGACGCGCCGGTCAGGCTCCAGCCGCTGGCGTCGGTTACCGAGAAGCTCTGGTCCGAGTCCATGATGATGCGGCCCTTGGCGGCGGCGGTGCCACCGGCGGCAGCCATGCTCGTCGGGGCGGCGATCGGGGCGCCGGCCGTGTCATAGGTGCCCAGCGTCGCGGTGGCGGTGGCCGAATTGTTGGTCAGCGAAATATCGTTGCCTTCGGCATTGGTCAGCTTGATGCCGCCGTTCGTCTCGTCGAAGGACGCGGTCACGCCCGTCTTGGCCGTCTGCGCGTTGAAGGCGCTGATTGCCGAAGCGTAGCCGTTGGCGTCGGTGGCGGCGCCGACCGAGAACGAGATGGTCACGGCAGTGCTGTTGTCCGAGGTCAGGTCGAACGTGTACGACGAGTTGGCCGAACCCTGGAGCAGCGATTCGGTCTTGGCGGTGGCGGTGATCCCAGTGTCGCCGCTCAGTTTGTTGATGCCGGCAACGGTGGCCTTGGCCGATTCGTCCGCGGTGACGGTATAAGTCTTGGAACCCAGCGAGCCGTTGAGCACGATGGCGCCAGCGCCTACCGAGCCGGCGACGGTGGCGGTCGTCTGCTTGGCGCTGAGATCCATGCGGTTGTCGCCGTAGGTCGACGTGGTGAAGTTCGCGCCGGTCATCGAGATCAACTGGTTGGCGTTGGCGCCGACCTGGAAGTTGGCGGTGCCCATCGAACCGTCCAGCAGCTTCTGGCCGTTGAATTCGGTGGTGCCGGCGATGCGGTTCAGTTCCGAGCTGAGCTGGGTGACTTCGGTCTGTAGGGCCTTGCGGTCGCTGGCCGAGTTCGACGAGTTCGACGACTGCACAGCCAATTCGCGGATGCGCTGCAGGATGTCGCCCGAGCTGGACAGGGCGCCTTCAGCCGTCTGGGCCATCGACACGCCATCGTTCGCGTTGCGGGTTGCCTGGTTCATGCCACGGATCTGCGAATTCATACGATCGGAAATCGCGAGGCCGGCGGCGTCGTCCTTTGCGCTGTTGATGCGCATGCCCGAGGACAGGCGCTGGATCGAGGTGTTGAGCGAATTCTGCGAAGCGGACAGGTTACGCTGGGCGTTCAGGGATGCTACGTTGGTATTGATAACGGACGACATGTTGTCTCTCCAGACTTGGTCTTGCGGGGCGTGGCGACGTGCCACTCAAGTTCACTTTGGTCTGCCACGCTGTTCTGTGACATTCAAACCGCTGTTGATGCAGGTAACGGTGCTCTACGGAAAAAGTTTAGAGGGGTAGAGCGAAAATTTTTTCGAATTTTTCGTGAAGCTGGTCGAGACTGAGCTGCCTAGACGGCGGCGAAATCCGGAACTTTAGGGCGAAAAAAATTATTTTTTCAGCATTGCGTGAATTGCCTGGAAACGGGAGACGATAAAAACGAAACGCCGCGCACGCGCAAGGCGTGGCGGCGTCCCTGGGCGCCGGTCAGTCGGCAATCACCACCCGGTTCTTCCCGCTCCGCTTGGCCTCGTACATGGCCCGGTCGGCACGCGCCGTCAGGCTGGCCTGGTCTTCGTTCGCACGCCGCAGCGCCACGCCGCACGAGAACGTGATCAGCATCTTCTCGTTTTCGTGCAGGAAGAAGTGCTTGGTCAGTTCTCTCTGCACGCGCACCATCGCGGCGGACGCGGCCTCGACATTCGTCTCCGGCAGCAGGATGAGGAATTCCTCGCCGCCGAAGCGGGCGATCACGTCCATCGAGCGCAGCGTGTCGCGCACGACCTTCACGAGGTGGCGCAGGGCGTTGTCGCCGGCCAGGTGGCCGTAGGTGTCGTTGAGCTTCTTGAAATTGTCCAGGTCGAGCAGGGCGACGCACAGCGGCGTGCCGCGGCGGTCGGCGCGGGCGCTTTCGCGCTCGAACACGTCGTCCAGGCCGCGGCGGTTGAGGCTGCCGGTCAGCTGGTCTTCGCGCACCAGCTCGCTCATATGCTGCAGCTGCGCTTCCAGGTCGCGGATGCGGGCCTCCGCTTCCTGCACTTCCTGGTGCGCGGCCACCATGCGGTCGCGCGAAGCCAGGGCTTCGGCCTGCACGAGCTTGGTTTCGCGCAGCACTTCTTCCAGCACTTCGTTGAGTTCCTCGATGTTGCCGGCCTGGCGGATGCGCTCGGAAAAGCCGCCGATCTTTTCCTGGTAGTCGCCGGTCGACGCCGCCACGGAACCGAGGCGGTCGATGAACGTCATCATCATGTTCTTCACGGTCGCCTTGACGTCCGCGATGCCGTGCTTGAGCTGGCCCTGCTTGAAGATCACGTCCTTCAGGCTGCGCGTGGCGTCTTCCAGCGCGCGGTGGTCGAGGGGGCCGGCGATCAGGTCCTGCACGGCGGCAATCTGGCCGCGGATCCAGCTGTCGTCGTCCAGCAGTTCCGAGACGTTTTCCAGCAGCAGCTTGAACAGGCGCAGCAGCAACTCCTGCTGCTCGGCCGTGTCGCCGCTCTTCAGTTCGATCTGGTAGCACAAGTCCTTCAGGCGCGTGGCGATTTCCTGCAGCGCTTCCTCGCCGTGCGCGGCCTTGACGGCGGCACCCAGCGATTCCGCCTCGCCCGACAGTTGCGGCGTGCCCGCCAGCAGCGAGGCGACGGCGAACGTCAGGGTGCGGCTGAGCAGGTCGCGCAGCAGCTTCGCTTCGCCGTTCTCGGCGCCCAGCGCGAGGACGGGATGGGAATGGCGGCGCAGGTGTTTTTCGGCCAGCTGGGACAGGGTGCGCGCATAGCCGTCCCAGTCGCGCTGTTTGACGGCACGGTTCAGGCGCGTGCCGAAATCGGTCAGTTCGCCGGGCGTGTCGGCCAGCTTGTGGGCAAAGCCGGACAGCACTTTTTCGGCGCCGGGATCCGCTGGCGGCGGGGGCGGCGGCAATGCCTCGACGCCCGCGATTTCGTTATAGATCTCGCGGTAGGCGTCAGGCGTGGGGGCGATGCGGCGTGTGGCGAGCTGCCGGAACGCTTCGCGGGCGATCTCCGCCGGATTCAGGCCGGGTGCTCCCGGCGGTCGCTGAGTACTGGACATTTTGGACGTTGCAACATGGCATGATTATTGTCGTCATAGTAAGCGGCTTGCTGGAAATCAAATCGCTGAAAAGGCGCGTATTTACCATTTATTCTTATCGAATAAAATTACGAGCGCCACCTAATCGATCAATTGGTTGCGGATTGCATAATGCGTGAGTTCGGCGCTGGTCTTCAGTTTCATCTTGGCCAGCAGGCGCGAGCGGTATTCGCTGACGGTCTTCACGGACAGCGACAGTTCGCGCGCGATCTCGCTCACCGTCTTGCCGGACGCGATCATCGTGAGGGTCTGGTATTCGCGGTCCGACAGCGATTCGTGCACGGGCGCCTCGTGGTTTTCGCCGAGCTGGGCCGCGAGCACCTGGGCCAGCTGCGCGCTGACGTAGCGCTGGCCGCCCGCCACCTGGCGGATGGCGTTGACGAGTTCCTTCGGCGCACTCTGCTTGGTGAGATAGCCGGCGGCGCCCGCCTTCAGCGAGCGGATCGCGTACTGGTCCTCGCGGTGCATGGACAGCATCAGCACGGCCAGGTCCGGCTTTTCGCTCTTGATCTGCTTGAGCACCTCGATGCCGTTGCGGTCGGGCAGCGAGATATCGAGCAGCAGCACGTTGCAGCGCGATTTGCGGAACAGTTTGACGGCATCGAGACCGGTCTCGGCTTCGCCCGCCACGACGATGTCGCGCTGTTCGGCGAGGATCTGTTTCAGGCCTTCACGCACGATGGCGTGGTCGTCGGCAATAAAAACACGGATACTGGCTTTTTCTGTCATGCTCGGGTGGTTTCGCTGCGTCCGGCCGCGGGGGCGGCCAGCCTGATCTTGACGACGACCATCGTGCCGCCTCCGGGCGCCTGCGACAGGGTGAGCGTGCCGCCCAGCGCGCGGGCGCGTTCGCTCATGCCGCGCAGGCCGAACGATTGGGGCTTCAGGCGGTCGGCGGGCGTGATGCCGCGGCCATTATCGCAGATGCCGAGCGTGAGGTGCTGGCGCTGGCGGCGCAGGCTCACCGTCACGCGCGTGGCGCCGGCGTGCTTGGCGATATTCGTCAGCGCTTCCTGGAAGATGCGGAAGAGGGCGGCCGCCTGGTCCGGGTCGAGGTCGATCTCCCTGTCGGCGCTGCGGAACACGCAGGCGATGCCCATCTGCTTTTCGAATTCGCGCGCCTGCCACTCGAGGGCGGCGACCAGGCCCAGGTCGAGCGTGCTGGGACGCAGGTCGAGCGAGATGCGGTGCACGGCATCGATCGTGCGGTCGACGAGGTCGTCCAGGTAATCCGCCTTGTCGCGCAGTGCCGGATCGTCGGGCAGGCGCGCGGCCAGCATGGCCAGGGCCATCTTGATCGCCGTCAGATTGCCGCCCAGGTCGTCGTGGATCTCGCGCGCGATGCGGGCCCGCTCCTGTTCCTTGACTTGCTGGATGTGGTGCGTCAGCTCGGCCAGCCGGGCGCGCGAACGGCGCGTCTCTTCCTGCTCCAGCTTGCTCGTCGTGACATTGGTCATGATGCCATCCCATTGCACGCCGGCACCCATCAGCGGCAGCGGCGTGGCGCGCAGGCTGATCCACTTGACGTCGTTCCAGCCGTGGGCGCGGATCCGGCCTTCCCAGTTCCATGCGGTAAGCAGAGTCCGGGACGCCTCCATCGCATCCTGGTAGCCCTTGCGGTCTTCAGGCAGGATCAGCCGCACGAAGCGCTCCGGATCCTGCTGCAGTTCGGACACCGTGAGGCCCAGCAGCGCCGTGCAGCCCTCGCTCAGGTAGGGGTAGGCCATGGTGCCGTCCGCGCGCAGCACGAACTGGTAGACGAGGCCCGGCGTGTGGTTGACGACGGCCTTGAAGCGCGCCTGGTATTGCTCGAGCGCCATGCCGGCCGCCAGTTCCAGCGACAGGTCGTCGCCGATCGCAAGGAACAGCGAGCGGCTGTCGCGCACGATGCGCAGGAAGCACAGCTTGATCGGATAAGTGCTGCCGTCGGCGCGGCGGTGGCGCGTGCGCAGGCTGACCTGGTCGCCGATTTCCTGGCCCAGCGAATCGAGCAGCGTGCGCAGTTCGGCATGGTCGAGCTGGGGGGCCAGGTCGAGCGGGGTCATGCTGCACAATTGCTTGAGTTCATAACCGAGATTGTGGCGCGCCGCCTGGTTGACGTCGATGAGGCGTAGCGTGTCGGCATCGAACAGGTAGATCTCGGTGGTCGATGCCTGCATCGCGGGCGCGAGGGCGGGCATCTGTGCGGCGTGGCTGGATGTGTCTGGGCTCATGGTCTTCTCGTCTGTCGGTTAGCGCCGGCGCGCGCGCCACTGGACCACGAAGCGGCGCAGCAGGCGCATGACGCGGCTGGCGTGGCGGCCGGACGCCGGCGCCGGGTGCGCGCGCAACCCGTGCCAGGCGCGCCGCCAGCCGCGCCGGATGCCGAGCCGCAATCCACGCAGCGCGCGGCCAGCCCGGTGGTAGGCACGGCTCGAGCGCAGATAATCCAGGCAGCGCGTCTTCACGCCCATGAACCAGCAGTGGCAGCGCGCGAACCAGGTCACCGCCAGCAAGGTCGGCAAGGTCAGCACATACAGCCGCGCCACCACGGCCGCGCCGCCCACCTTGGCCAGCACGATGGTCGCGATGCCGGACAGTGCATGTCCGTGGGCAATGGCGAGGAGCGCCAGGACCTTCACGGGCAACAGCAGGAGGCCGGGCAGCACGAAGGCGCACAGCGCGCCATACGGCGGCAGGGCGCGCACGCGTTCTTCCAGCGCCGCCAGCGCGGGCCAGCGCGCGAGGGCGCGCGTGAGGCGGATGCCGGTATCCCAGCACCACTCCTCGACGAGCAGCACCACGGCCGCCAGGAACACCAGCGGCGCGAACATCCGGCTGCGTGGAAGGGCTCGTGTCATGCCCCCATGATACGGGAAACCGGCGCGCGACCGCCAACGCGGGACACGCGTGCATGTCACCGATGGCGATACAATAGGTGCATGAACAAGGCATTTGTAAAAGAGTCCGATAACGAGGACGACGATGAGGCCCTGGCGCTCGCCCGGGCGATTCCCGCCGGGTCCAAGAACTACATCACGCCGGCCGGCCACAAGGCCATCAAGGACGAGCTGCTGCAGCTGATCGACGTCGACCGGCCGGAAGTCGTGCGTGTCGTGCACTGGGCCGCGTCCAATGGCGACCGCTCGGAAAACGGCGACTACATCTACGGCAAGCGCCGCCTGCGCGAGATCGACCGGCGCATCCGCTTCCTCACCAAGCGCCTGGATTCCGCCTTCGTCGTGGATCCGTCCGTTCATTACGGCAACGACCAGGTGTTCTTCGGCGCCACCGTCGCCTATGTCAACAAGGCGGGCGAGGAGCATACGGTCACCATCGTCGGCATCGACGAGCTGGACCCGCTGAAGGGCAAGATCAGCTGGGTCTCGCCGGTGGCGCGCGCGCTGACCAAGGCCCGCGAGGGCGATGTCGTCATGTTGCATACGCCGCAAGGCAATGACGAGCTGGAAATCCTGAGCGTCGAGTATCCGGAGCCTGCCGCGGACTGAGGCTGCGGCGCGGTTGTTGGGGCTTCGGGCAGGGCGGCGGCAGGATATTGCCGTGGCTGATAAGATGGGTGGTTTCCGCCTCCGGCCCCTCCCGCTTCCCCATCCAATGATCCCTTCCCTCGACGGCACGCCTGCGGCCGATCCGCTGGCCGCGCTGCGCGCCGCCACCGCCAGCCGCCACGCAGCGCTCGATGCCGGCCTGCCGATCGGCGCTCCCGATGCTGCCTTGCGCGACTACATCGCCCACCTGGTCCTGCTGCGGATGTGGCTCACGCCGTTGCACGGCTGGCTGGCCGGCTTCGCGGACGGGCCGCAGTTCGACCACGCGCCGCGCCTGGCCCTCATCGAGGCCGATCTGGCCGAGGCGGGCGTATCCGGTCCGGAGGACGCGCCCACGCCCGCCTGGCCTGCAGCGGCCAGTCCAGCCTACCGTTGGGGCGTGCACTACGTGATCRAAGGCTCGCAACTGGGCGGCGCCGTCTTGTACGAACGCCTGCACGCGCGCCTTGCCCCGCACCGCCTGCGCTACCTGAAAGGCGATGCCGCCGGCCCGGGCCCGCGCTGGCGCGCCTTCACACAGGCGCTGCGTGCCGGCGTGCGCACGCCGGCCGAGATCGCGGGTGCCTGCGCCGGCGCATGTGCGGCATTCGACCACATCCTCGAATTACACGCCGGATCGCGTCCCGCATCCGCGCTTCGCGCCGCAGCTGCCTGATCAACAGGAACTGCGAGCCGAGACGGTTCGTGACTTTGCGCTGAGCAAGCCTGAAATCCGATCGGTTGAGCAGATTGCCACCCAAACCCGTCTGCTTGAGAGGGTATCCAACAAAATTTGCCTATGGAAACAAGAGTGGACTAAATTCACCCTTTATTTCTAAGGATAAACATTGTCATTTCATCTCTACAATGCAGTTTTTCGCAACGAAGAGGGATGAATGAAAAAGATGAAATTGGCCTTTGCCGCCGTAGCGTTTGCAATTTCCGGTTTCGCGAATGCAACCGTAATTACTTTGAGTGTGAGCGGTACGATAGACAGCGGCCAGGATTCATTAGGCTATTTTGGTACCCGAGGACGGAATCTTGCTAATTCGCCCTATGATTTGACCATTACGTTTGGATTTGATAATCCTTCCATTAACTACGCAAAGCCGACTGGCTCCGCTGTCCGTACGAATGAACCTATTGTTGTTGTGATGATAATAGATGGTGTAAGGCATGCGGATCTTATGGACCAACGTAGCAATTCACAGATAGCGATGCAAGTGCCGGGGAACCCGGGAATTCAGTTCGGTATTTCAGGATATGATGTGGGTGGCAATTATTTCAATGCATTTGGAAAGATTCCGCAGAGTATGTCCCCGATTGCATTGACGGATTATCTGAACGTGCCGCTTCAAGTGAAAGCGGATTTGACGTTCCAGTTTGCAGGGTATAAAACAACAGGCGAGATGTTTAAAGATTCTAATCCGACAACTTTCGTCTTGAATGGCGATGCTGCGCCGCTGACTCCGCCAGTGCCGCCAGCGCCGCCAGTTCCGGAACCGGTCCCGCCGTCCGGCCCAACACCGGTACCTGAACCAACCACGGCGATGCTGCTCGGTGCAGGTTTGCTAGGCTTTGCAGCGCTGCGCCGCCGGCAGTCCCGATAGTACTAACATTCTCGGAAGTAGATTCACGTTTTCCCACAGGGAAAACTGGTGCTTTGGCATGAGTCTACTTTCCGAAACGTTAGTAAGTCATGTGCGCGGCATTCGGCCACATTCTCGAATTGCGCGCCGGATCGCGTCCCGTATTCACACCGTGCGCCGCAGCGGCAGCATCGTGCGCCTGCAGCCCAAGCCGATCGACCGCAGCCAACTGGCGCGCGAAATGCTTTATTCGGCGACCAGCATGTTCGTGTTTGCGCTGGTGTCGATCGTTATTTTTCTGCTCAGCGGAAAATCGCATCGTTTCTTCTACGCACATATTGAGGATAACGGCTGGCCATATTTCTTCCTGAGCATCCTGATCATGATGGACGGCCAGGCAATCCACCGAACTTAAGCGGACGGCTCATTTTTCCGCCGTCGACGTCATTTTAATTCTTGACAGGACTGCCGCTTTGCGCGGCCGCCGCCCTGATTGCGAGGGGTGTCCGCGAGCAGGGCGG
>NZ_JBFUDR010000042.1:0-29790 GCF_056404615.1 Massilia sp. P2_C2
GGCATGGCGCGTGGCCGTCGTCGTGCCGCCGCGCTGGACCACCGATGCGCCCCATTGGCCGTAGACGCTGCTGGCCTGGCGCGTGGCGGCCGCCGTCCCGGTGGCCCGATTGCGCGCGCCGGCGAAGGCGGCGCTGCCGTAGCGGCCCGAGACGGCCCCGGCGCGCGCGGACGCGCCGGTGTAAGGATTGTAGGCGCCCGCCGCCGCCCTGCTGCCGTAGGGGCCGTAGGCGGAACCGCCGCGTGCATACGTGCCCGTGTACGGGTTGTAGCTCGCGCTGCCGGTGACGCCGCGATAGGGTCCGTAGACGCCACGCGTCGCGCCATAGGCGCCGGTATATGGGTTGTAGAACGAGCCGACGCCGTACGTGGCTGCATAGGGCCGGTACACGGGGGAGCCGTACGCCGGATAATGGTAATGCGGCGGATACCAGTAGCCGGAACCGTCGGCGATGATGGCGCCGACGGCCATGCCCATGATGAAGGTGCCGAAATACCCGGCCGTGTAGCTGGCATCGACATAGCCGTTGGACGCCGTCGTCTGGGTCACGTAAGTGACGTTGTAGACCGGGGAACTCGGCGGGATCGTGTAGATCTGGCTCGGCACCGAGGGCGCCGTCGTCCACGGTCCCGTCGGCGCGCTCGAATAGAACCATGCCCCGTTCTCGCACAGGTAGTACTGGCTGTCGACCTTGATCACCCGGTCCGGCGTGTTCACCGCGTACTGCAGCGTGGTGCCCTCGATCGGCTTGAATTCGGGCTGGCCGTCGTAGGTCACGTCCACCAGTTGCGCCGCCTTCTTCGGGTCGAGCGTGACGTGCGTCGGCACCTGTGCCAGCAGCACGGCGTCCTTCGCCGACTCGGTACCGGGCACGGAGACGAGCACGCGCGACGCCGGGCTGTCCAGCGGGATGCGCGCGAAGTCGGGGGGCAGGTCGGCGGAAGCGAAACGCCAGGGCCCGTCCAGGCTGGCGGCGCGGAACCAGCGTCCGGCCGCCAGGAAATAATAGGTTGTCGTGCGCTGGTCGACAAACAGATCGGCGTCCGTGTTCTTCGCATAGACCAGTTCCGTGCCCGGGATCGTGGCGTACACGGGCTTGCCGTCGAAGACAATGACCTCGGCCGGCGTGCTGCTGAAAAACACGGCCGGCACGACCTTTTCCCTGCCTTGCGCGGCGCTGGACGCCTTCTTCAGGTCGGCCCATTGCGGATCGCCCAGCACGCGCGCAACCGCGCGCGGCAACTGCCCGGCCGGCGTCCACGGGCCCTCCAGCCGCTTCGCGGCGAGCCACTGGCTGTCGTCGAACAGGTAGTACGCGTCGTCGGCTGGAACGTGGAACACGGGCCAGTTGGCGTTCACGATGAATTCCACGCCATCATCCTTGCCCGCCTTCGCTGCGACCGGCTTGCCGTCCGTCTGCAGCAGCACGGCCGGCTGGTAGGCGACGAAGATCGCGGGCGGATCGTTGCGCACGGCCACGCCCTGCGGGATCGCCTGCGGCTTGTTCGTGATCGCGACCAGGCGGTCGAGCGCGATCGGGATGTCGCCGCGCGCCGCGACGGCCTTGCGGAACAGCGCATCCAGCCGCTGCTGTTCTCCCGGCGGACTGGCCGGGAAGCGGGTCTCGACGACCTGCAGGTCGCGGATCACGGCCTGGCGCGCGTCCACGTCGACGTCGGTGCGCGCGCGGATCTCGCCGATGCCCACGGCCGGCTTGCCGCCCGGCGGCGTCAGTTCGAACGCGAACCGGAATTCGAGGTCGCGGAAATTCTTCCAGGCGTCCACCTGCGGCTCGTAATAGACCAGCCGGGCGCGCTCCAACGTCGTCTCGCGCGGCCAGCCGGCATCCTGCGCGCCGGTCGCCGACACGTACCCGGCCAGGACAAATGCCGACAATACCCGCAATCTCATGGCGACGCCCTCCCCTCCAAACCCGGCGCCGACATCCGTTCCGCCCGCAGCACCCAGCCGCCGCCCATCGCCTTGTACAGGTTCACCAGCGACACATAGACCTGCGACTGCGTCTGCGTATGGGCCACCTCGGCACTGAACAGGTTACGCTCGGCGTCGAGCACCTCGATATAGCTCGTATAGCCCTCGTCGTAGCGCAGGCGCGCCAGTTCCACGTAGTTGCGCAGGGTGCGCACCTGGCGGTCCTGGAAGGCCAGCTGGTCGCGCGACCTGGCGTGGGAAATCAGCGCGTCCGACACTTCCTGGAACGAGACCTGGATCGCCTTCTGGTAATTCAGCAGCGCTTCCTGCTGCTGGGCCTCGGCCTGGTGCACCTGCCCGGCGATGCCGCCGGCCGTGAAGATCGGCGTGGCGGCCGACAATCCGTACGACCACGCCCTGGTCGCGCCCGAGAACAGGTCGCCGAATTCCCTGCTGATGTAGCCGAACAGGCCCGTCAGCGAAATGGTCGGAAAATACTGCGCGCGCGCCGCGCCGATCAATGCGTTCGCGGCGATCAGCTGCTGTTCCGCCTGGCGCAGGTCCGGCCGGCGCTCGAGCAGTTCGGACGGCAGGCCGGCCGGCACCGGCGGCAACGCCAGCGCCTCCAGTGGCTGGCTCGCGCGGATCGGTCCCGGATTGCGCCCCAGCAGCACGGACAGCGCGTTTTCCTGCTGGCCGATCAGCGCTTCCAGGCGCGGGATCTCGACCAGCGACGCCTCGTATTCGGACTGCGTCTGGGCGAGTTCCAGTTCCGACACGGTCCCGCCCTCGAACTTGTCCTTGAACAGCCGGAACGACCTTTCCCGGCTGGCGGCCGTGTCGCGCGCGATCTGCAGCTGGCGTTCCAGCTCGCGCAAGGTGATGTACGACGACGCCACGGACGACACGAGCACGAGTACCGTCGCGCGTCGCCCCTCGGCGCTGGCCAGCACGAGGGCGCGCGCGGCTTCCGTCTCGCGCCGGCGCCGGCCGAACAGGTCCAGCTCCCAGTTGGTCGACAAGGTGGCCTCGTACTGTTCCAGCACCCGGTCCGGCTGCTGGCCGAACGCGCCGCCCGCCTGGCCGAACGAGGTCTGCGGCAGGCGCCCGCGCGAGGCGCCGAGGTTCGCGCCCACTTGCGGCAGCAGCAGCGAGCGCGTCGTCGCGTACTGGCCGAGATAGAACTCGATGCGGCTGGCCGCGATCTTGACGTCCCTGTTCTCGCGCAGCGCCACGGCGATCAGCTCGTTCAGCACGGGATCGCGGAACTGTTCCCACCATGCCGTATCGGCGATCGCGCGCGCCTCGTCGCCCTGGAAGCGGAACGCCGGCGGTGCGTCGACCGCCGGGCGCTTGTAGTCCGGGCCGACCGCGCAGCCGGCCAGCAGCAGACAGGGTAACAGGCGGCGCAGGCGTCCCATGTCATTCTCCCGGTTCGTGCGAACGCGGCACCTGGCCGGCCCCCGCGCCACCACCGGGCAGCTGCGGCCCGACGGTTTCCGGCGGCGGCGCCTTGGCCTTGCGCGGGCGCGCGAGGCGCTCCGCCAGCGTCTCGATCACGTAATAGAACATCGGAATCCAGAACACGGCAATGACGGTCGCGGCCAGCATGCCGCCGATCACGCCCGTGCCGATCGAGATGCGGCTGTTGGCCGACGCGCCGGTGGCGATCGCCAGCGGCACGCAGCCGAGGATGAACGCCACGGACGTCATGACGATCGGCCGCAGCCGTTCGCGCGCCGCGGTCAGCGCCGCATCGTAGTACGTCGCCCCGTTGTCGCGGTTGAGCACCGCGAACTCGAAGATCAGGATCGCATTCTTCGCCGCCAGCGCCACGAGCATCGTCAGGCCGATCTGGAAATAGATGTCGTTCGAGAGCCCACGCAGCACGACCGCGAGCAGCGCCCCGAACAGCGCGAACGGCACGGCCAGCAGCACGCCGAACGGCAGCGACCATTTCTCGTACTGCGCGGCGAGGATCAGGAACACCATCACGAGGCCGAACGCGAACACGGCGGCCGACGTGCTGCCGGCCTTCTGTTCCTCGAACGCCTCGCCGCTCCAGGCCAGCCCGAAGTCGGACGGCAGCGCTTCGGCCCCCACGCGCTGCAGCGCCGCGATGGCCTGGCCCGAACTGTAGCCGGGCGCCGGCACGGCCGTCACCTTCACGGCCGGGAAGTTGTTAAAGCGGGTCATCAGGTCCGGTCCGGTGACATAGCGGCTCGTGACCACGGCCGACAGCGGCACCATCGCCTTGTCGCGGCTGCGCACATACAGGCGCTCCAGGTCTTCCGGCCGCAGCCGGTAGTCCGGCTCGGCCTGCAGGATCACCTGCCACAACCGGCTCGACTTGATGAACTGCGATACGTACAGCGACCCGAACATCGTCTGCAGGGTGCCGTACACTTCCTCGACCGGCACGCCGAGCGTCTCCGCCTTGTCGCGGTCCACGTCCACCAGCAGCTGCTGCGAGCTGGCGTTGAACGTGGCCGTGGCGCGCCCGATCTCCGGCGCGGACTTCAGCTTCGCCAGGTAGTCGGCGACCGACGCACCGAGCTGCTGCACGTTCTTGTCGCCCTTGCTCTGGATCCAGACCTCCAGGCCCCCGGTCGTGCCCAGCCCCGGGATCGACGGCGGATTCACGGGCACGATCATGCCGCGCGCGTCGCCGCCCAGCTTGCCGGCCGCGTCCTGCAGCACGGCGCGGGCATTCTGCGCGCGGATATTGTCGGACGTGTAGCGCTCGCCGAAATCCTTGAAGCCGACGAAGAACGTGCCGGCATTGTTCTTGTTCTGGTTGTCCAGCAGGCTGTAGCCGTCGATGACGGCCACGCCTTCCACGGCCGGGTTCTTGCTGAAGTAGTCGGTGACCCGCTTGCCGACATTGGCCGTGCGGTCCAGGCTCGCCGAGTCGGGCATGATGACGGCGCCGAGCAGGTAGCCTTGGTCCTCGGGCGGCAAAAACGCCTTCGGCACGCGGCCCAGCATCACGACGGACAGCGCGATCATGCCGGCGAACAGCAGCAGCGCGATGCCGGCCCGCTTGATCGTCAGGGCGACCGCGCGCCCGTAGCTGTTGGTCATGCGCTCGAAGCCGCGCTCGAACCAGCGGAAGAACCGGTTCTTCTTGCCGTGCACGGGTTTCAGCAGCAGGGCCGCCAGCGCCGGCGACAGGGTGAGCGCGACGATGCCGGAGATCACGACGGAGATCGCGATCGTGATCGCGAACTGTTTATAGAGCTGGCCCGTGATCCCGCTGAGGAAGGCCACGGGCACGAACACGGCGCACAGCACGAGCACGATGGCGATCACGGGACCGGACACCTCGTCCATCGCGCGCTTGGCCGCCTCCTTCGGCGGCAGCTGGTGCACGGTCATGTTGCGCTCGACGTTCTCGATCACGACGATGGCGTCGTCGACGACGATGCCGATCGCCAGCACCATGCCGAACAAGGTGAGCATGTTGATCGAGAACCCGAGCGCCTGCATGCCGATGAACGTGCCGATGATCGACACGGGCACCGCCAGCACGGGGATCAAGGTCGCGCGCAGGCTTTGCAGGAACAGGTAGACCACGAGCACGACCAGCGCCACCGCCTCGAAAAAGGTGTGCACGACGTCGCTGATCGACGCGCGCGTGAAATTCGTCGTGTCCATCACGATCTTGTACTCGATCCCTTCCGGGAAATCCTTCTGCATTTGCGCCAGCGTCGCCTTGACCTGGTTCGACACGTCGAGCGCATTCGCGCCCGGCTGCTGGTACACGGCCAGCATCGTCGCCGGACGGCCCTGATAGGTGCCGCGGATCGAGTAATCCTTCTGTCCCAGCTCGGCGTGACCGATGTCCTTCAGGCGCACGATGGCGGCGCCGCCGCTCGCGGCGCGGATGATGATGTCGTCGAACTCGGACGGTTCCGTCATGCGGCCGGCCGTCGTCACGGGGAACGACTGTTCGACCGGCTTGCCGGTCGGCGACTGCCCGAGGCGGCCGACGGCGTACTGCTCGTTCTGCGCGGCGACGGCCTGCTGGACCTCGCTCGCGGTCACGCCCAGCTGGGCCATGCGGTCGGGCTTGAGCCAGATGCGCATCGCGTAGTCCGGCGTGCCGAAGATGCTGGTCTGGTTCGCGCCGGGGATGCGCTTGAGCGCGTCCAGGATGTAGATGTTGGTGTAGTTGGCGACGTAGACCGGGTCGTAGCGCCCGGACGGCGAATACACGGCGATCACCATCATGAACGCGGAAGACTTCTTCTGCACCTGCACGCCCTGCGCCGTGACGGCCGACGGCAGCTGCGGCAGCGCGAGATTGACGCGGTTCTGCACGTCCACCTGGGCCAGGTTGGGGTTCGTGCCGATCTCGAAGAACACGTTCAGGGTGAGGTTGCCCGTCGACGAGCTGGACGAGTTCATGTAGATCATGTTGTCGGCGCCGTTCACCTGCTGCTCGATCGGCGCCGCAACGTTGTTCGCCACGACGTTGGCGTCGGCGCCCGGATACGTCGCGCTCACGGTGATCTGCGGCGGCGTGATGTCCGGATACTGCGCGACGGGTGACTTGAACATCGCCACCGCGCCGGCCAGCGTGATGACGATCGAGATCACCGATGCGAAGATCGGATGGTCGATGCAGAAGCGCGAGACATTCATTGTTGCGCCTCCCCGCGCGCGAGCCTGCGCCCTGCCGCGCTGGCCAGGGCGGGCGCCGGCGCCAGCGCGGCCACGCGCAGCGGCGCCGTGGGCGTGACGCGGCCGGCGCCGTCGACGACGACGCGTTCGCCCGGCTTCAGGCCGTCGCTGATGAACCAGTCGTCGCCGATCCAGTCACCCACTTCCACCACGCGCTGCTTTGCCTTGCCGTCGTTCCCGATCACCCACACGTAATGCCCTTTCGAGCCCTGCTGCACGGCCCGCTGCGGCAACTGCATCGCCGCCGGCCGCGTGGCGCCGAACACCCGGGCGCGCACGAACTGGCCGGGGCGCAGCTTCCCTTCCGGATTCGGCAGCTCGGTGCGCACGAGGAAGGTGCCGGTGGCGGCATCGAACGACGGCGCCGCAAAGTTGATGTGGCCGCGGCGCGGGAACACGGTGCCGTCGGCCAGCACGACCTCCACTTCGAAATCGTGGCCATGGGGAAAACGCAGGCGGCCTTTCGCGATCTGGTCGCGGTAGCTGAGCAGTTCGTTTTCCGAGACGCTGAAGTTGACCCAGATCGGATCGACCTGCGACACCGTCGTCAGGAAGCCCTGCTCGCCCACCGTCAGATAGCTGCCTTCCTGCTTCTTCGCATAACTCGTCAATCCCCGCAGCGGCGAGGCGATCGTCGTATAGCCGAGGTTCAGCCGGGCCTTGCGCACCTCGCCGTCGGCGGCCAGCACGGCCGCCTGCGCGGAGCGTTCGAAGCCGATCGCATCGTCCAGCTCTTTCTTGCTGACGGCGTTGCGCGCGGCCAGCGGACGCACGCGCTTCAGATTCGCCTGCGCCACCTCGAGCCGGGCGCGCTGCTGCTCGAGCTGGCCCTCGGCCGACTGCAGCGCGGCCTCGAACGGCTTGCGGTCCATCTGGAACAGCGGCTGCCCCGCGCGCACCATATTGCCCTCGGTGTACAGGCGCTTGTCGAGGAAGCCGTCGACGCGCGCGCGGATCTCCACCTCGCGCGAGCTCTCGGTCTGCGCGACGAATTCGAACTGGACGGGCGTGTCGCGCGGCGTCACGCTGACGGCGGTGACCTGCAGCGGTTGCGCGGGGAGCACCGGTTCCTGCTTCCTGCAGCCGGCCACCGCGGCGAGCAGGCCAATGAGCACGAACGGCGGCGCGAACGGACGACGGTTCATGGGACACTCCTCTATCATCGGCGCGGGCGGCCGAAGTGAGCACCACGTTAAATCAAACGGGGCCGTGCAGGTATTGGACCTTGGTCTCAGGTGCGGCGTACGATGTCGACGGGCTGGAAGCGCCGCATGATGTCTTCGGCGTGGCCGGACTGCTGCTCGTCGGATGCATCGACGATCAGCGCGTAATCGCCATGGCGCGCCGCGCGGCCGTACAGGTCGCCATGCGCGCTGCGGTTGCCGACACCGAGCAGGCCGCGCACCAGGTTGCCCATCGTGGCGTCGACCGACTGGTCGTCGGCCTGGCGGTGCGCCGTATGCGCTCGCGGGGCGGTTTCGTGATCGGGACTGAGTTGCACCTGGCGCCAGCTGAAGCCGGACGCCACCAGCTCGTTGCGGGCACTCTGGGCCGGAGCGAATTTGTCGAAGATACCGATGATCGTGATCATGTCATTCCCCGTAGGGTGGGCACACCGTGCCCACGCGGAAGTCAACGTGATGCAGGCGTAACGCGTGGGCACAGGGTGCCCACCCTACCGACGTTCACGCAGCCTGGCGAGCGCCTGCAATTGCGCGATCGCGATCGCCAGCTCGGCCTGCGCCTTCGCATGGTCGAACTGCGCCGTGCTGTTGTCCAGCGATTCCTGCGCCCGTTTGCGCGCCTCGTTGGCCCTGGCCTCGTCGAGGTCGCGCCCGCGGATCGCCGTGTCCGCGAGCACGGTGACCGCGTCCGGATGCACGTCGGCGATGCCGCCCGCGACGAACACCAGCTCTTCCTCGTCGCGGCCGGCCAGCTTGATGCGCACGGCGCCGGGCCGGATCCGTGTCAACAACGGCGTATGCTGCGGAAAGATGCCCAGTTCGCCGACCTCGCCGGGCAAAGCCACGAACTCGGCCTCGCCGGAAAAGATCTCCTCCTCGGGGGACACCACGTCCACCCGCAGTGTCTTCGCGTCTGCCATGTCGCTCTCCCTCAAGGTTTTAAAGGCTCCTCAAACCGCTGCGGCGCCGGAGACGATCTCCGTAATCTCCCGCGTGATCGATGCCTGCCGCGACTTGTTGTAGCTGAGCGTCAGCTCGTCGATCACATTGCCCGCATTGTCCGTCGCGGCCTTCATCGCCATGCGCCGCGCCGACTGTTCCGACGCCATGTTCTCGGCCAGCGCCCGGTAGATCAGCGCTTCCACATAGTGCGTGACCAGTTCGTCGATGACGGTCTGCGCATCCGGTTCGCAGATATAGTCCGTCAGCAGCGCGGAGCGGTCGGCGCGCAGCGTGTCGCTGCCCATCGGGATCAGGAGTTCCTCGGCCGGTTCCTGCACCATCGTGTTGACGAAGCGGGTATAGCACAGGGAGATTTCGTCGAGCTGGCCGTCCAGGTAGGCATCCGTCAGCACCTTGACCGGGCCGATCAGCCGCTCCAGGTGCGGCGTGTCGCCCAGGTGCACGACTTGCGACACGACGCGGGCGCCGAACCGGGCCAGGAAGCCGGCGCCCTTGCCGCCGACCGCCACCACGTCCACCGCGACGCCCCGTTCCGCGTAGGCGCGCATGCGGCTGGTGGCGACGCGCAGCACGTTCGTGTTCAKGCCGCCGCACAGGCCCTTGTCCGTGGTGACGATGATCAGCCCCGCGCGCCGCACCGCCTCGTGCTTCACCATGAACGGATGGATGTAGTCGGGATTGGCCTCCGCCAGGTGGCCCGCGATGCTGCGCACGCGCTCCGCATACGGACGCGATGCGCGCATGCGGTCCTGCGCCYTGCGCATCTTGGAGACGGCCACCATTTCCATCGCCTTGGTGATCTTGCGCGTGTTCTCGACGCTCTTGATCTTGGTGCGTATTTCCTTGAATCCGGGCATGATGTCCTCCGCTCTCAACCCAGCAGCCGCGCCGCATCGTCCAGCAACCCGTCCGGCGAACGCAGGTCGGCACGCGCGAAGCGCACCAGCGCGAACGCGCGCGCCTGCGGTGGCACGGTCGGGATCTGCGCCACCTGGAACACCAGCTCGTCGGCGCCGTCGGGGTGGCCCGGGTCCTGTACGACGTTCATCCGGTTCAGCATGCAGCAGCGCGTGTGCACGAACAGGTGGGCGGCCGGGTCGGCCAGCACGGCGCAGACTTCGGCCAGCTCGCGGTCCAGCGCATCCGAGCGCAGTCCGAGCCGCCGGATCGCCTCCCCGTTGTCCGCGATGTCCGTCTGCAGCCGGGCCAGTTCACCGGCGTCGGCCACCGAACCATCGCCGACGAGCGCGTGGACGCCGGCCCCCTCCCGTTCCAGCAAACGCAAGCGGGTGTGCAAAAGTGCCCGCTCGCGTTCCAGCAGCCCGCGCTCCGTCTGCTGCGCCGCATACCGCGCCATGCCCTGCAGGCCGAGCTGCACGACGAGGCGGCGCACGATCTCGTCGCGCAGTTCCGGTTCGCTCCGACCGCACATACGCACCTGGTGGTCGCCGAAGCTGATCGTTTGCTGTACGACGTCGCGGCGCATCGTCTCGCCTTCCAGCGCCGCGCCGAGCACGCGCTTTTCCGTCATCGCCATCCCGAGCACGGCGTACGCCTCCTCTTGCGCGGGGTTCTGTCCGAACCAGGCGCGCAGGTCGGCCGACCGCGACAGCGCCGGCGCGACGTCGTCGGGTCCGGCGAAGAACGCGTGGATGTAAGGGTCGGACGACCACGCGGCGGCACTCGCCTCGCGCGCGGGGGGAATCGCGCCGGCGATGCCGGCCACGTAGCGCAGCGCCGTCACCACGGCCGGCCGCAGCCGCGCTTCGTAGCGCCGCGCCATGCGCAGGTGCGGACTCAGGGCGACGACGCGTTCGACCCCGTCGGCCACGCGTACGCGGTCCGGTTCTCCGTCGTGGGCGTGGCGCGCCGGCCGCAGCCGCGTCAGCCAGTGCGCGATGTTCATCGCGCTTCCTCTTCCGGATCGTGGCGCTGGTCGATCACCGACACGTTGATCTTGCGGTTCTTCCAGTACAGGTCCTGGATGCGCGACTGCAGGCTGCGCAACGCGTCGGCCGGCGCCCCGCCGTAGCGCAGCAGCACGGCGGGATGGCTGCCGCTGCCGGCCATGTGCTCGATCGAGTCGCATGGCGGGAAGCCGTAGCGCGCCAGCAGCTCGCGGATCTCGTCGTCCGACGCGCTGTCGTCCACGTTCCCGATCAACAGGCTCGCCATAGCGGCCTCCTTTCACGCCATGATGTTGACGCCGCCGTCGACGTACAGCGTTTCGCCGGACAGGCGCCGCGCCAGCGGGGTCGCCAGGAACGCGCACGTATAGCCCACGTCCATGATGTCCACCAGTTCGCCCAGCGGCGCACGCTGCGCCGCCTCCGCCAGCAGCCGGTCGAAATCCTTCAGGCCGGATCCGGCCCGGGTCAACAGCGGCCCCGGCGAGATCGCGTGCACGCGGATGTGCTGCGGACCCAGCTCGTACGCGAGGTAACGCGCGCAAGCTTCCAGCGCCGCCTTGACGGGCCCCATCACGTTGTAATTGGCGACAACCTTGTTGGCACCGTAGTACGACATCGTGAACATGGTACCCCCATTCTTCATCAGCGGCACGCTGGCACGCGCGAGGCGGATGAACGAGTGGCACGAGACGTCCATCGCCTGCGCGAAGCCCTGCGCCGAGCAGTTCAGGAGGCCGCCCTGCAGGTCTTCCTTCGGCGCGAACGCGAGCGAGTGCACGAGGATGTCCAGCGTGCCCCACTCGGCCGCGATGCGTTCGAACAGTGCATCGACGTGTTCCGGTTGCGTCACGTCCAGCGGCATCAGCAGCGGCGCGCCGATTTCCCGTGCCAGCGGCTCGACATAGCCCCGGGTCTTGTCGTTCAGGTAGGTGACGGCAACCTCGGCGCCCATCTCGTGGAACGCCTTGGCGCAGCCCCACGCGATCGAGTGCTCGTTGGCGATCCCCGTCACCAGCGCCTTCGCGCCCTTCAGGATCGGGCGTGGAATGTCTATCGTCATGATGCGTCTCCTTCGATATGCATCTCGGTTACGTCGTCCGCGACGGCGAGCGTGGCGCCGCTCGCGGCCAGCACCTGCTGTACGGACACGCCGGGCGCCGTCTCGCGCAGCACGGCCGCGCCGTCTTCGAACGCGATCACCGCGAGTTCCGTGACGACGAGGTCCACCGGCCGGCTCGACGTGAGCGGCAGCGAGAGCTCGCCGACGATCTTGGCCGCGCCCTTCGCCGTGTGCTGCATGGCGACGATCACGCGCCGCGCGCCCGTGACGAGGTCCATCGCCCCGCCCATGCCGGGCACCATCTTGCCGGGGATCGTCCAGTTGGCCAGCAGGCCGCGTCCGTCGACCTGCAGGCCGCCGAGCACCGTCACGTCGAGGTGGCCGCCGCGGATCAGGCCGAACGACATCGCCGAGTCGAACGTGCAGGCACCCGGCAGCGCGGTGACGGGCTGGCCGGCGGCGTCCGTCAGCAGCGCCTCGCGCATGCCTTCCTCGGGCAACGGGCCGGTGCCGATCAAGCCGTTCTCGGATTGAAAGTAGATGCGCATGCCGGCCGGGACGTAGTTGGCGACGAGCGTCGGGATGCCGACGCCCAGGTTCACCAGCATGCCTGGCCTCAGTTCCTGCGCGATGCGCCGCGCGATCAGGGTTTGCGGGTCCATGATGGGGTTCTCGATGTGCGCTCAGTGTGCGCTCAGTGCGCGATAATGTAGTCAACCAGCACCGCGGGCGTGACGACATGGTCCGGCGAGATCATCCCGACCGGCACGATGTGCGTGGCGTCGACGATCACGGTGCGGGCGGCCATCGCGATGACCGGATTGAAATTGCGGGCCGTAAGCGCATAGACCAGGTTGCCTTCATAATCGGCGAGGAAGGCCTCGACGAGGGCGAAGTCGGCCTTCAGGGCCGGCTCCAGCAGGTACGTCGCCCCGTCCACGTCCACCTTGCGCTTGCCCTCCTCGACCAGCGTGCCGACGCCGGTCGGCGTCAGGATGCCGCCCAGGCCGAAGCCCCCGGCGCGGATCCGTTCGATCAGCGTCCCCTGCGGAACCAGCTCGACGTCCATCTCGCCGGCGATCATCTTCTTCTGGGTTTCCGGATTCAGGCCGATGTGGCTGACGATGGCCTTGCCGGCCACGCCGGCCGACACCAGCTTGCCGATGCCGCGGCCGGGACGCGCCGTGTCGTTGCCGATCACGGTCAGGTCGCGCCGGCCCTGGCGCACCAGTTCGTCCATCACGCGCTCGGGCGTGCCCACGCCCATGAAGCCGCCGACCATCACGCTGGCGCCGTCGGGGATCAGCTCGACCGCGCGTTCCAGGGTCACCGTTTTCATGCCTGGCCTCCCAGCAGCGCCACGGTGTGGCGCGCAATCATGCCTTCCTCGTCGGTCGGGATCACCCATGCGGAGACGGGACTGTCGTCGCGGCTGATGCGCGGGCCGTCGGCCTGGTTCGCCGCCGGCGCCAGCGCGATGCCCAGCCAGGCCGCGTCGCGGCACACGCGGTCGCGCACGAACGCCGCCCGTTCGCCGATGCCGCCCGTGAACACGAGCGCGTCGATGCCTTCCAGCGCCGCCGCCAGCGAGCCGAGTTCGCGCACGATGCGGTAGGTGAACAGCTCGACGGCGAAGCGTGCACGCGGATCGTCGCTGGCCAGCAGGGTGCGCATGTCGCTCGAGATGCCGGACACGCCCAGCAGGCCGGAACGGCGGTAGATCAGGTCCTCGACGGCGCGCGTGTCCATCTTCAGTTCGTCCATCAGGTACAGGATCACGCCGGCGTCCACGCTGCCGCAGCGCGTGCCCATCACGAGGCCGTCGACGGCGGTGAAGCCCATGGTGCTGGCGATGCTGCGCCCGGCCCGCAGCGCGCACATGCTGGCGCCGTTGCCGAGGTGGGCCACCACGGTGCGGCCTTCCGCCGCGGCCGGCGCCACGTCCGGCAGCCGGCTCGCGACGTATTCGTACGACAGGCCGTGGAACCCGTAGCGGCGCACGCCTCGCTGCGTGATGTCGAACGGCAGCGCGAACGCGGCCGCCACGTCGGGCTGCGTGTGATGGAACGCCGTGTCGAAGCAGGCGACCTGCGGCAGGTCCGGACGCAGCCGCGCCAGCGCCCGGATCGGCGCCAGGTTGTGTGGCTGGTGCAGCGGCGCCAGCGGCACGAGCGCGGCCAGCTGGTCCACCACCTCGGGCGTCACGCGCGTGGGCGCCGTGAACCGCACGCCGCCGTGCACGACGCGGTGGCCGGCCGCGACGAGCCGGTGGCCCTCGTCATGGCCGCGCAGGAAGTCGCCGATGTGGGCGATCGCGCCATCGTGGCCCAACCGGGTGCCGAGCGGCCAGCGCTGTTCCTCGCGCCGATCGCCGGCCGCATCGGCGGCAGTGAAATGCGGCTCGGTGTACAGGCCTTCCATCTGGCCGCGCACGACCAGCCGCGGGTCGGCGTCGCCGGCATCGTAGGCACGGAATTTCAGGCTCGACGAGCCGGCGTTGAGCACGAGGATCAGGTCTGCCATGGCATCACCCGACAGTCTGGCGCGCGCGCCGCGCCTCGGCCACCAGCACGGCGACGGCGCACGACGCATGCCGCGTCATGACGGAATCGGCGCGGCTGGTGAGAATGATCGGCACGCGGGCGCCCAGCACGATCCCGGCCGCGTCGGCGGACGCCAGGAACGACAGGCTCTTCGCGAGCATATTGCCCGCCTCCAGGTCCGGCACGAGCAACACGTTCGCCCGCCCGGCCACGGGCGATTCGATGCCCTTGATCTGCGCCGCCTCCGGGTCGATCGCATTGTCCAGAGCGAGCGGCCCATCGACCAGGGCGCCCGTCACCTGCTTGCGGTCGACCATCTTGCATAAAGCAGCAGCCTCGATCGTCGAGGGCACCTTCGGGTTCACGACTTCCATCGCCGACAGGATGGCCACGCGCACTTCCTTGAACATCAAGGCGTGCGCGAGGTCGATGGCGTTCTGCAGGATGTCGCGCTTTTCTTCCAGCGTGGGCGCGATGTTCACGGCCGCGTCGGTGATGATCAGGGGATCGTCGTGACCCGGCACGGCCATCACGAAACAGTGGCTGACGCGACGGCCCGTGCGCAGGCCGGCATCGCGCCGGACGACGGCGCCCATCAGTTCATCCGTGTGCAGGCTGCCCTTCATCAACGCCTCCGCCTTCCCCTCGCGCACGAGCTGGACGGCCGCTTCCGCCGCCGCCTCGCTGTACGGCGCGTCGACGACCGGATAATCGGCGATCGGGATGCCGTATTCCTGCGCCACCGCGCGGATGCGCGCGGCCGGCCCGCACAGGATGGGCGCGATCAGGCCCATCTGCGCTGCCTCGACCGCGCCCGCGAGCGAGCTCGCGTCGCACGGATGGACGACGGCCGTCGGCAGCGGCGCCAGCGTCCGGCAATGGTCGATCAGTCGCTGGTACTTCTCATGCTTGTTTTCCATGTTGCCTCCCCGGTTGGATCACCTGGTGCGGGCCGTTTCGCGGCGACGCGCACCCGGCTGGCCCGGGCCCAGCACTTCGCGGATGCGCCCGAGCATCTCCTTTTGCTGCGTGGTCGGCTGGACGGCCTGCACGCGCGGGTCCGCCATCAGCTTGTCGAGCAGGGTCAACAGGCGCGACCGGTCGGCCGGATCGTGCAGCAACTGCGGCAGCGATGCGAGCGCCTGTTCCGGCTCGTAGCGCGCAATGATTTCCTGCTCGCCGCGGATGCGGCGGAACTGGTCCGGCGCGACCTGGGGCAGCAGCGCGGCGTACTCGCGCGCCAGCTCGTCCCTGGCCTGCAGCCGCGTCAGCGGCAATGGTTCGTCCCGGTGCATCAGCAGGTAGCCGATGCGGGCGACCGCTTCCGGATAGCCCCCTTCCGCCACGGAAGCCAGCGCCTCCTTCACGAACGGCAGCTCGCGCGGTTCGGCCGGCGCGGGCAGCGCGCTGCGCTGGCGGTCGGCGAGGTAGACCGTGTACAGGTTGGCGTAGACGCTGAAGAACGCCGCTTCCGTGGCCGCGTCGCGCACGCCGCGGTACAGGTCCAGCGTGGCGCTGAGGATGTCGGCCCCCATGCGTTCCAACTGGCGCAGCGGCTGGTCGGGTTCGACGGCCTTGCGCTGCTGGCGCACAGCCTCCGCGGCCGGCCCCAGCCAGGCCAGCCACGGGTTCAGGTCCGACACCGCCCAGTGCTGCACGCGCAACGGATGGAAACGGCGCAGCAGTTCGGCCGAGAAATCGTTCGACCACGCCTGCACCAGCGGCCGGGCGAACAGCTCGTAGGCGCGCTGGTTGAATTCCGAAATGGCCTGGACGGCCTCGAACGGCTTCTCGTCCTCGCGTTCGAAGCGGTTCAGGCGCTCGGCGACCTGCTCCAGCTGGCGCTCCTGGAACGCGACGTCGTATTCGGGGCTGCCGTCGGCGCCCGTGCGCTGGCTGATCTCCATCGCGTACAAGCCGGGCGGCAGGCGCTCGATGGTCTGCAGCACGGAGACGATCTGCTTGTGCTCCTTCTGCGCCACCTTGCCCGAGACGAAGATGCCGAGGTGGCCGATGTCCTGGTGCACGAGCCCGACGATCACCTGGCCGCGCGCCTTGATCTCCTCGGTGCTGCCGTACAGGTCGGCCACCCAGTTGAACGCCTGCTGCGGCGGCGTGATGTTGTCGCCCATCGACGCGAACAGGATGATGGGCGAGCGGATCGCGCGCAGGTCGAACGCGCCGCGACCGCCCGCGCGGCCGTCGCCGCTCCATACCCGGTTACCGACGAAGAGGTTCTGCGTGATCCATTCGATCTCTTCGCGGTTCATCAGGTAGTAGCCGCCCCACCAGCGCTCGAATTCGAGGAAGCGCGGCGGTTCGGTATCGATGTTGGCGTAGAGGTTGTAGTACTTGTCCCAGAGCGAATTGGCGGGATTCAGGCGCTCGAAGTTGGACACGAGCCAGGCGCCGTCGAACTTGCCGTTGCCCAGGTCGGCCATCAGCGACGACAGCCAGGTGCCGCCCAGCATGCCGCCGCTGTAGCGCATCGGATTGTCACCCTCGCCCTCGCTCCACGCCCCGCCCCAGTAGGACATCGGCGCGCCGTTGATGACGACCGGTCCCGTGTCCTCGGGGGCCGAGGCGCTGAGCATCATGGCGGCCCAGCCGCCCTGGCAGTTGCCGATGATGGCGGGCCGGGGGCTGTCCGGATGCAGCTCGCGCACCTTGCGCACGAAGCGCTGCTCGGCCGCGCACACGTCCAGCATCGTCTGGCCCGGCTCGGGGTCGCGGAAGAAGATCACGAAGTACACGGGATGGCCGGCGCGCAGTGCCACGCCCACCTGGGAATCGTCCTTGAACCCGCCGATGCCCGGACCGTGGCCGGCGCGCGGGTCGATGATCAGGTAAGGCCGCCGCTTCGGATCGACCGTCACGCCCTCGGGTGGCCGGATCCGCACCAGCGCGTAGTTGACCGGGCGCTCGAACGCACGGGCGTCGAGCACCAGGTCGGAATCGAAGTGCAGTGCGGGCTGCTGGCCGTGGACGCTGCTGGCGACGAAGTCGTTGCCGCGCCGGCGCAGCGTGTCCCAGAACAGGATGGTGCGCTGCGCCGCGTCGACCGTGTAGTGCCAGGCGTTCCACGGGTTCGCACCCGCCAGCAGCGCGGGCAGGCTGCCGGCATTGCCCTGCCCGTCCGCCGTGCCCAACGCCTTCCTGATCCGCTCGGTGAACGCCTTCGCGGCGGTCTCGTTCCGCCTGCGCAGCAACAGGCCGACTTTCGTGCCGATGTCCGCGCTGCGCGCGATCCGGGTTCCGGCATCCATGGATGACCTCGCAATCGGTTGACACAGGCCCCATGTTCGCAACCTTCGCGTGGCCGCACAATGCGACCAAAGTCCCACCGCGCGACGTCGGCAGCACGGTCGGGCGCTTCGTGAAAATCAGCGGCGGCGCGGCGGCGCCGGCAACAGCCCCAGCATGGCCTTCAGTGCGTACAACACGACCAGGGCGCCGAGCATGTCGCCGGCAGCCATGACGACGAAGCCCCGGGCCAGGTCGACCTTGTCGCCGTGCAGCCAGAACCACAGGTGGTGCATCAGCGGGCTGGCCATCCCGAACAGCGGCACGAGCAGCAGCAGCCGGCGCGACGTCAGGTTCGCCAGCGACGCCTGCATGCCCAGCACGCGCAGCGCGAACAGGTACACGAGATAAGGCGCGAGCGCCGAGCTGATACCGCCGGCGAAGGAACGCAGCGGATCGTCGGGATACAGGTGGAAGAAGCACTCGCACCACGACCCCAGCAGCACGCCCACGGCCCCGGGCAGGCCCAGCAGCAGCGGGCACAGCAGCCGGGCCCCCGCCGGCAGGTAGATCCAGCCGACGCCACGGATGAACTCGACGTTGGGAAACACCCAGTCCTGCAGCCGCGCCAGCGCAAGGTAGAACACGACGGAACCGAGAATGCTCGCGGCGGCCAGGGCGGCCCGTTCGGCCATGCCCTGACCGATCTCTTTACCCGGAATGATGGGGACTGGCATGAGGTGTTACTCAGCGTAAATGGTCAGTCATGGAGTTTGTCGAGCTGTGGCATTATAATCTGCATATGAGCAAATCTACCCGGCCCGCCGACATCTATCTGCGCTTCCTGCAACTGGCGGAAGCGTTGCGCGGCCTGCCATCCCTGCCGTCGCTCGACCCGCTCGAGGAGCGCATCCTCGCCACCGTCGCCCGCGCCATGCAGGATGGCGAGCGCCTGTGCGTACGCGACATGATGGCCAAAAAAGAACTCGGCGCACCCGCAACCGTCCACAGCCGCCTCACGTCGATGCGTGAAAAAGGCTGGATCATGCTGACGGATACCGAAGACACCCGGCGCAAGCAGGTCACCCTCACGCAGGCCGCGCTGTCCCACTTCGACAAGCTGTCGCGGTGCATGGTCAAGGCCGTCGAAAAGACGAGCTGAGTTGAGTTCAGGATACGGTCCTGCTGGAAAGAACCGATGGACTATCTCGAAATCGTATTGCGCCTGACGGCATCCGTCTTCGTCGGCGGCCTGATCGGCCTGGACCGCAACCTGCACGGCAAGCCGACGGGCATCCGCACGCTGGGCCTCGTCTGCCTGGGATCCTGYGTGGCGACACTGGCCAGCACCAATCTGCTGACGGGGCATGGCGACGCCGATCCCGACGCCACCAGCCGCGTGATCCAGGGCCTGGTCACCGGCATCGGCTTCCTGGGTTCGGGCGTCATCATCCACGAAAGCGGCAGCGACCGCGTGCGCGGCCTGACGACGGCCGCCTCGATCTGGATCACGGCCATCCTCGGCATCCTGTGCGGCATGGGCTCATGGCAGCTCGCCGCGATCGCCCTGCTCCTGGTGTTCGTGCTGTTCGTGTTCGGCAAACCGGTCGAACGTGCGCTGCACCGGCGCTGGCTGGACAAGCCGGCCGATGAAAAGCAGGCAATCGACCAGCACGAGGAGTGAGCCGCCTTAACCCGCCGGCTGCACCGACGCCGGCGGCACAACCGGCAGGTGGATCGTGAACGTGGTGCCCACGTCGGGCGTCGAGGCGACCTCGATGCGGCCGCCGTGCTTGTTGACGATGCTGTAGGACAGCGACAGCCCCAGGCCCGTGCCGCTGCCGACCGGCTTGGTGGTGAAGAACGGTTCGAAGACGCGCTTCAGGTTCTGCTGCGGGATGCCGCAGCCGGTGTCGCTGATCCTGATCCACACCCAGCCGTTCGCAGCGCCGGTGGCGATGGTGATCACGCCGCGGTTGCCAATGGCCTGGGCGGCGTTCACGAGCAGGTTCATGAAGACCTGGTTCAGCTGCGACGCCAGGCATTTGATGTCGGGCAGCCTGCCGTACTGCTTCTCGACCGTGGCCTTGTACTTGATCTCGTTGGCGACGATGTTCAGCGTGGTATCGAGGCCCGCGTGCACATCCGCGTACTGCCAGTCCGTCTGGCCGACATGGGAAAAATCCTTCAGCGCCTGCACGATGTCGCGCACGCGCTTGAGCCCGTCCATCGATTCGCGCACCAGGTCGGCGATGTCGTCCTTCAGGTAGCCCAGGTCCGCCTCGCGGCCGATCGCCTCGATTTCCGTGGCCAGCGGCGTGCCCGGCGCCGCCCGCTGCACGGCCTGGCTGTAGCCGTCGATCACCGACATCAGGGTGCCCACGTAGTGCCGCAACGTGCCCATGTTCGAGTTGACGAACCCGATCGGATTGTTGATCTCGTGCGCGACACCAGCCGCCAGTTGGCCGATCGAGGCCATCTTTTCCGACTGCAGCAGCTGGTCGTGGGCCTCGCTCAGGCGGACGATCAGCTGCTGCTGTTCCTGCTCCATCCGCTTGCGCGCCGTGATGTCGGTCAGCGAACCGATGACCTCGAGCGGCGCGCCGCGGTCGTCGCAGATCAGGCGCAGCCGGTCGTGCATCCACAGGAACTCGCCGCCGGCCGTGCGGAACCGGTATTCGTAGGTCCGCTCCCCTTCCACGAACAACTGGGCCAGGCTGGAAAAGATGTTGGGGGCGTCGTCCGGGTGGATGTGGTCGAACCAGAAGTTCGGGTCGGCCACCATCTCATCCGGACGGTAGCCGAGGACGTTGCAGGCATTATTGCTCACGAACGTCATCTTGAAGTCCCCGCTGGGCACCATGCTGTAGATGATGGCGGGCGTGTTGTCGATCAGGTATTGCAACCGGACCAGCGGCGAGGCGGCGTGGGCCGGTGCAGGGCTGGCCATCAACGACTCGAAGACTTCAAATTCCATGGCGGTGACTCGACGTTATTGCGTTGTTCCATTATCCAAAGGAAACGGAACGAAAGGGTGCTTTATTGAAACTCTTATATGCAAGAGTTCACGCCGATATCACCAGATTACAACACTTGCGCCCTTATTGGCTGTCCAGCGTCACCTGCGCCCCTTCCATGCCTTCGGCGCTGGCCGTCAACGTGAGCTTGCCACGCTCGCCCGCGCGGGTCCGGACGATGGCCAGGGCCTTGCCGTTGTAGGCATTGCGCTCTTTCGACTGGAACGATTCGAAGCTCGTCGCATCGCCATTGTCGGTCGCGACGATCTCGCCCGGGCCGGACACCTTGAAGGCGATGCGGTCGTGCGTGCGCGGCACCGGGCGGCCGTCCTTGTCGGCAATGGTGACCGTCACGAACGACAGGTCCCGGCCGTCCGCGCGAAGATGAGGGCGGTCGGCCGACACCAGCAGCTTCGCAGGCTGGCCGGCCGTGGCCACGGTGTCCTCGGCCCAGCGCTTGCCCTTTTTATAGACGACGGCGCGCAGCGTACCCGGCTGGTACACGACGTCGTCCCAGCGCAGGCGGTAGTCGCGCGGGCCGCGCTTCTTGCGGCCCAGCGATTTGCCATTCAGGAACAGCTCGGCTTCGTCGCCGGACGTGTACAGGTGCACCGGCGTCACCTGGCCCACGCGTTCCGGCCAGTTCCAGTGCGGCAGCAGGTGCGCCATCGGCAGTTCCGGGCGCCAGCGGGCCTGGTACAGGTAGAAGCGGTCCTTCTCGAAACCGGCCAGGTCGAGGATGCCGAAGTACGAGCTGCGCGACGGCACCGCGATCTTCTTCAGCGCTTCCAGCTCCTTCGCCGCCTTCTGCTGCTGCACGGGGTCGGTGAAGTTCAGCAGGTTCGTGGAATCCGAGTTGTACGGCGTCGGCTCGCCCAGGTAGTCGAAGCCGGTCCAGACGAATTCGCCGGCGACGGACGGATTGTCGTCCTGGCCCTTGAACTCGGCGTCGGGCGACGTCGCCCACGGCGGCGCCGTCAGGTCGTAGCTGCTGACCTGGAAGTTGGCCGCGCCCTTGGACTTGTCGTCGCTGACCGGGAAGAAGTATTCTCCGCGCGAGCTGATCGTCGATGCCGTCTCACTGCCGAACAGCGGGATGTGCGGCGCGGACGCGTGGAACTTGGCGTATTCCTGCGGCTTGTAGTTATAGCCGAACACGTCGACGACGTTCTGCCAGCCGTTGTAGCCTGCGTTGGTATCACTGTACGCGGACGTGACGGGGCGCGTGCGGTCTTCGCCGCGCGCGATCTCGGCCATGTGCGCGGCCAGCTTCCAGCCTTCCGGCTTGCCCTGCTCCGGGATCTCGTTGCCGGTGCTCCAGGCGATCACGCTCGGGTGGTTGCGGTCGCGCCGGATCTGCGCGCGCAGGTCCTTGTCGTGCCATTCGTCGAACAACAGGTGGTAGTCGTTCGGCTTCTTGTGCTCGTGCCACATGTCGAACGCCTCGTCCAGCACGACGAAGCCCATGCGGTCGGCCAGGTCGAGCAGTTCCGGCGCCGGCGGGTTGTGGCTCGTGCGGATGGCGTTCGTACCCATCTCGCGCAGCAGTTCCAGCTGGCGTTCGAGGGCACGCACGTTGAGCGCCGTGCCCAGCGCGCCCAGGTCGTGGTGCAGGCATACGCCCTGCAGCGGCACACGCTTGCCGTTCAACAGGAAGCCGCGCGCCGCGTCGAACGTCGCGGTGCGGATGCCGAACGGCGTCTCGACGATGTCCGTCACCTTGCCGTTTTCCGTCACGGTGCTCACGGCAACGTAGCGCTGCGGTTTCTCGAGGCTCCACAGGCGCGGCTGCGGCACGGCGAGCGTCTGCGTGATCTGCGCCTGGCGGTCGGCCTCCACCCTGGCCGGCGCGGACGCCGTCCTGCTCGCGACCGGCGCCGCGCCGCGGCGGCCTTCGGCGTCGAGCGTGTAGATCTCGGTGGCCACCTGCACCTGCGCGCTCTGGCCATTGCTCTCCACGGTCGTCTGCACGGATACGGTCGCGGACGCGTTCGATACCTGCGGCGTCGTCACGAACGTGCCGTACTGGGCCACGTGCACGGGCGCCGTCTTGACGAGCCAGACGTTGCGGTAGATGCCGCCGCCAGGATACCAGCGCGACGACTCGGGCGGATTGTCGAGGCGGATCGCCACGACGTTGTCCGCGCCCGCCTTGACGTACGGGGTCAGGTCCACGCGCCACGACGCATAGCCATACGGCCAGCCGCCGACGTATTTCCCATTGACCCAGACCACGGCGTGCGACATGGCGCCGTCGATGTCCAGGTAGATGCGCTTGCTGGAGTCCCCCGCCGGCAGCGAGAAGTGCTTGCGGTACCAGCCCACGCCCCACCACGGCAGCTTGCCCGTCTCGCCCGGGTATTCCTGCTTGAACGGTCCCTCGATGCCCCAGTCGTGCGGCAGGTCGAGCTTGCGCCAGGCGGCGTCGTCGAAGCCGGGCTGCGCGGCCGGCAGGGTCGTCGCCGGATCCTTGAGCCGCGCGTCGTCGAGCTGCGCGGCACTGCCGGCGGGATCGCCCTTGGCGAAGCGCCAGTCGGCATCGAACAGGAGGCGTTCGCGGACGGCCATGTCGGCAGCCTGCGCTGCATTGCACAACAGTGCGACGCCCAGGGCGACGGTGGTGAGGGAACGGGAAAGAGGCGTCATGGTCACGGGTCGGTGGTCGGGATATCGGAACGGAAGCCCGAAGTATGTCCCACACGTACCGTGCCCAGCTATATGAATTCCTCGGGCCGCTATCCAAAAGCGCGATAGCGCATCCCCCGGATCCGTCACTCGTCCAGATTCTCCAGCTTGCCCAGGCAGCGGCGCTGGAAGCTGTCCAGGCTGTCCGTCACGAGCGCATCGTCCTCCGCGATGACGCCCGCGTCCAGCAGCAGGCGCAGCTTGGCGATGCGGTCGCCCAGCGCGAGCGCCTGCGCCAGCGCCGTGTCCGGCTCGCCGGCGTGGGCGATCGCGTCGTGGACGTCCTGCGGGAATTCCCAGTGGCGGGCGATGCCGGCCGACAGCTCCCGCCCCACGGCCAGCATGCCGATGCCGAACTCGGCGGACCGCGGCATGGCGCCTTTCGGCGACAGGCGGTCGGCCACCCGGAACCCGACGATCAGCCCGACGTTCTGGATCAGGCCCGCCAGGTAGGCCTCGAACGCGCCGGCCGACAGCCCCGACGCGACGAGGCTCGCGGCCAGCGCGCACCGTTCCGACTGCTGCCAGATGCGCGGCGCGGCGCGGCTCGCGAAACCGCYGGCCTGCATCCTGATGACCGGCCGGAATGCAATGCGGGCCAGCAGCATGCGCAGGCCGGCCTGGCCGAGCCGCATGATGGCGGCCTCGATGGTATTCACCGGCGCCATCGCACTGAAGTACGAACTGTTGGCCTCGCGGATTACTTCCGCCACCAGCACGACGTCCTTCGCCACCATGGTCTTCAGCTCTCCGGCGGAGGCGCCATCGTCGCCCAGGCTGCCCAGCAATTGCTGGATCACTTCCGGTACGCGCGGCACCAGGCCGGCCGCCTCGTCGGGACGGCCGGCCAGCGCGCGCGCCTCGTCCAGCATCGCCTGCTCCAGCTCGGCGGGGGCAGAGAAGCCCGCAGATCCGGTCAGCCAATTGTAGTAGGCGACATCGATGTCGTGTCCGATGCGCCCGCCCTGGCGCTCCTGTTCCCTGGCCCTGGCCTGCCCAGAGGCCGCGGCCTGGCCGGTGCCGCTGTCCGAACCGCCCATTAAACGAGAAATCCACCCCATGACGTCGCCCTCCGCACCTATCAATACGCGTTAATACGCAAATGAATATCTTGATGGGGATTGTGACAAAACACTTGCCGTAGCGCAACCTGTAAATATGATTACCATCAGGTAAGGTCCAGCCGGATGTTTCCGTCCTCGTCGCGGTCGACCCGCGTGATGCCCGGCTCGTCCCGCTCGAGCCGGTCCAGCTCGCGCTGGCGGCACATCTCCTCCTGTCCGACCGCCGGCGCCGGGCGCTGCAACCTCTCCTTGCGCGCGAACGCCTCGCGCACCGTCGCCACGAGCTCCTCCTGCTGCCAGGGTTTAGCCAGGTAACGAAACACTTCGGCGCGGTTCACGGCGTCCGCGATGTCGAGGATTTCGGTGGTGGCGCTCACGACGATGCGGATCGCGTCCGGCTGCAGCCCCTTGACGAACTGGAGCACGTCGGCGCCGTTCAGGCCGGGCATGCGGTAGTCCGAGATGACGACGTCGAAATCCTGCTCGCCGACGCGCAGCACGGCGGCTTCCGGCTCGTCGAATACCTCGATCGCGACGTCTTCCTGCGCGAATGCCGCGCGCAGCGTGCGCCGCAGCGCACTCAGCACCCCCGGCTCGTCGTCAAGAATGAGAATGCGCCGCATGGCCCGTTGCCTTCACGTAGAGTTGTAACTGCACCGCCGCCCGGCGCTCGTAATCGGCGAGCTGCTTCACCATCCGGTCGTTCAGGACGTGATCCGCCGACAGCAGCAGTGCGCCTTCCGCCGACAACAGGTCGCGGCTGAGCACCATGCCGGGCCTGAGCCCGGCCACGTCCACGGCGACATCCGCGACGTCGTCCGTGATGCTGCGGCCGGTGCGGATGTCGTAGAATGCCTCGACGACGCCGGGGTCGTAGCGCTTGCCGCTGCCTTCCACGACGAGCTCCGTCGCCTGCGTGGCGTCGACCTGCCGTTGCACGAGCAGGCCCCGCTGCAACGCCTCGAAATCGCGGACCACGGCCAGGATGCGCGCGCCGAGCGGAATGTCGAAACCGGCCGCGCCATCCGGAAAACCGGCGCCGTCGAAGCGCTCGCGATGGGCGCGGATGATGCGCGCCGCCTCGCGCAATTCCTCGAGCGGCATCAGCAACTGCTCGCCCAGGATGGGATATTTGCGGTACAGCCCCAGGTTCTCGCCCTTCAGCAAGGATTCCGGCATGGCGATCAGGTCGTCCGGCAGCCCGGTCTTGCCGATTTCATGCAGCAGGCCGGCCACGAACACATCCTGCGCCTCGCGCTGGGACAGGCCCATGCGCAGGGCGATCCGGCGCGCCAGGTCGGCGACGCGCCGGCCGTGTCCGGCGACCGCGCCGCTGCGCGTCTCGACGAGGCCCGACAAGACCTTGATCAGGGTGATGAAGTTGCTCTTCAGGCGCTCATGCGAGTCCTGCAGCGATTTCTGCGCCGTGCTCAGCGCCGCCGTCCGGTCGCGCACGCGCTCCTCGAGCGTCGCATTCAGTTCGCGCAGCTGCTCGTTCTGCTGCCGGGTCAGGGCCTCCAGCCGTGCCTTTTCGCGCTGCAGCGCCTGGCGTTCCAGCGCGTCGCGGACGATCAGCAGGATGGCGTCCTCGTTCCACGGCTTCGTGATGTAACGCCAGACCTCGCCCCGGTTGATCGCGCCGATGGTGGCCTCGTGGTCGGCGTGGCCCGTCAGCAGCAGGCGCAGCGTGTCGGGCCAGCACTGGCGCACGCGTTCGAGAAATTCGGTGCCGTTCACCTCGGGCATTTGCATGTCGGAGATCACGATGTCCACGTGTTCCTCCTCCAGCACGGCCCACCCCGCCGCGGCGCTCCCGGCGCACAGGACCCGGTAGTTCTCGCGCCGAAACAGGCGCCGCAGCGCCGCGAGGATGTTCGGCTCGTCGTCGACGCACAGGATCGTGCCCGCGGGCGCGGCCGCTGCCATGGCGGTCCCCGAGCTCATGGGCGGTCCTCCTCGACGTGGCGGACCGGAAGGTGGATGCGGAACGTAGTGCCGACCCCTTCCTCGCTTTCCACCTCGATGCGGCCGCCGTGCTTCTGGATGATGCCGTAGGACAGCGAGAGGCCGAGGCCCGTCCCCGTGCCGACAGGCTTGGTGGTGAAGAACGGATCGAAGATGCGCGACCGGATGGCCGGCGGGATGCCGCAGCCGGTATCGGCGATCTCGATCCACACGTGGTCGCCGTGGGTGCCGGTGCGGATCGTGATCCGTCCGCGCGGCCCCTGGATCGCCTGGGCGCCGTTGACGACGATATTCATGATCACCTGGTTGATCTGCGTAGGGAGGCATTCGACGTCGGGGATGTCGCCGTATTCCYTGACGACGTCGGCCTTGTACTTGAGTTCATTGTTGACGATGTTCAGCGTCGAGTCGATGCCGTCGTGGAGATTGCTCCATTGCCAGTCCTGGTGGCTGTCCACCCGCGAGAAATCCTTGAGGTCGGCGACGATCTGGCGCACCCGCTCGATGCCCTCGCGCGACTCGGCCATCAGCACCCGCACGTCGCTCACGACGAAATCGAGGTCCACCTGTTCGCGCAGGCTGGCGATCCGGCGCAGCGCATCGGCGTCCGCAATGAAGCGCTCGGCCTGTTCGTAGCTGACAATGACCCGCAGCAGGTCGGTGATATACGTCTGCAAGGTGCCGAAGTTGGAAAACACGAAGCTGATGGGATTATTGATTTCGTGCGCCACGCCGGCGGCGAGCTGCCCGATGGACGCCAGCTTTTCCGACTGCAGCAGCTGGGCCTGCGCCCTGGACAACTTTTCGTTCAGCTCGGTAAGCTCCAGGTTGCGGCGCAGCAGTTCGGCTTCGACGTTGTCGTTCATGATTCGTCCTTACATGAGAAGCTGGCAGGCCTCTTCGAACTGCCCTTCCGTCTCGCGACACACCGCCAGCAGGTGCTCGGGCGTGAGGCGCAGGCCGTCCCAGGTGCCGTCGAGCAGGCGCGGCACGGCGGCATGCGGGCCGCCGCCCAGGTCCAGCGCCTGCACCAGCGCATTGGCCGCATGCACCACGCCCGGTACGTCGAACAGGTCGGCACCGGACGGCGCGTCATGATGGCCGATCGCACGCTGGATCAGCGGCGGGAAGCGCCACGTCTCGGCCAGCAGCTGGCCGGCGCGCTGGTGATCCACGCCGAGCACGCGCAGTTCCGCCTCGGCCACGGTGATGTCGTCGCGCGCGACCGCCTCGATCACCCGTGCGTACTCGTCGGGAAAGCTGGTTGCCAGCACGAGCCGGCCGATGTCGTGCAACAGGCCGGCGACGAACGCATAGTCCTGGTCGAGGCCCGCGTGACGGGCCAGGTTCTTCGCGCCCAGCGCGGTTGCGATCGAATGGCGCCAGAAGTCCGCCATGTCGATCTGATGCGCACCCGCGCCGAAGTTCTCGATGACGCTGCTGGCCACGGCCAGCGCACGCGCGCTGTCGAAGCCCAGCACCACGATCGCCTGCTTGACCGTCCTCACCTTCGCCGGCAGGCCGTAGAACGACGAGTTCGCGAGGCGCAGGATCTTCGCGGCCAGGGCCTGGTCGCGCGACATCTTTTCCGCCAAGGTCGTCACGTCGACGTCCTCGCGCCCGAAGGAACTGATCAGGTCGAGGACGATGGAGGGCAACGCGGGCAGGTCGCGTACCCGTTTCACGACCTGGGCCAGGTCGACCGCGCTCATGACAGGGCCGCCATGCGGTACTGTTCGACGACGTCGCGCAACAGCGCGTTCGCGCGGCCGTCGCCCGCGCGGCGGCACAGGTGCGCGAGCCGCTCCTGGACGCGCGCGCGCTCGGCCGCGAGCTGCTCCGGCGCCATCGTGTCGTCGACGACCAGCAGCGTCTCGATGCCGCGCCGCGCGAGGGAGCGCAGCAGCGCGCCGCTCAACACGGTCTGCCGGGGCAGCAGGACATTACCGCCGGCGTCGCGCACGTCTTCGTGCAAGACCATTCCCTCGCCGGCTTCGTCGACCGGAACGACCCGATAGCGTTTCATGGTGATGCTCCTTCGGTCATGGCAATCAGCCAGCCGCGCGACTGGCTGCCGCTGCCCATCGGATTCAGGCTGCCCGCCAGGCGCCTGCCGGCCAGCCGATGCTCGAACGTGCAGCCCGCGCCTTCCGGCAACTGGTCGGGCAGTCCGGGGAACAGCTGGCGCACGTCGCATCCCAGGACCTGCCCATGTCCCGCGAACAGGGCAAGGGCGGCACGGTTGGCCAGCACGATGGTGCCCAGGTCGTCGCTCGCGAGCACCGGCACCGGCACGTGGTCGAGCGCTTCGTGCACGATGTCCAGGCTGATCTCGCCCCGTTCGATGTCGCCCTGCTGGCGCGCCAGCACCGTCTCCAGCTGGCGGTTGACGGCCGCGAGCTTCTGGTTCGCGGTGCGCACCTGCAGCGTCAGCAGCCGGTTCTCGTTCGCCATCGCGCCATACGCCACGGCTTCCTGGATATGGCTGCGCAACTGGTCGTCGTCCCAGGGCTTGGTCAGGAACTTGTAGATCGCGCCCGCGTTGACGGCATCCGTCACCGTCTGCAGTTCCGTGAAACCGGACAGCACGATGCGCACCGTGTCGGGATAGAGCTGGCGCACCGTGCGCAGGAATTCGACGCCGGTCATCTCGGGCATGCGCTGGTCGGACACGATCACGTCGACGGCATGTTCGGCCAGCAGCTGCAGGCCCTCGCTGCCGCTGTTCGCCATGAGGATCCGGTAACCGTCGCCGCGCAGCAGGCGCCGCAGCGACGACAGGATGCTCGGCTCGTCGTCGACCAGCAGCAGCGTGGGCTGCGTACGGTTGAAGCGCAGCAGGCGCGGCGCCAGCCCGGCACCGGCCCGCAGCAGCGCCGTCATCGCCTCGGCGGACACCGGCGCGGACACGAAGGCGCCCTGGATCTCGTCGCACATGTGGCGCGACAGGTACTCGCACTGCCCTTCCCGTTCGACCCCGTCGGCGACGACGCGCATGCCCAGGCTGTGTCCCATCGTGACGATGGATTCCAGCAGCGCCGCGGCGCCCTCCCGTTCCGGCACGCCCGCGAGGAACGAGCCGTCGATCCTGAGCGCGTCGATCGGCAGCCGGCGCAGGTTGGCGAGGCTGGAACAGCCGGTGCCGAAATCGTCGATGCACAGCCGGATGCCGAGACGCTGCAAGGCGTGCAGGCAGTCGGCCAGGCGGTCCACGTCATCCATCAGCACGTGTTCCGTCAGGCCCAGGTCGAGACACGTCGGCGGCAACCCCGCATCCATCAGCACGTTTTCGATGGACTCCTGCAGGCCGGAGAGCGCGAACTGGCGCGCCGACAGGTTCACGACCACGCGCAGCGCGGTGAACCCCTGGGCATGCCAGCGCGCCGTCTGCGCACACGCGCTGCGCAGCAGCCAGTCGGCCAGCTCGGCGCCGAGGCCGCATTCTTCCGCGATGCCGGCCAGCGTGGCYGGCGGCACCGTGGCGCCATCCTGGTCGAGACGCACCGCCGCCGCCACCGCGCAGATCGCGCCCGTGACG
>NZ_JBFUDR010000043.1:0-29781 GCF_056404615.1 Massilia sp. P2_C2
GCCCACCTGAAGGCGCCGCGCGACAGCATCGCGCGCGCCGCCGAGCCGGCCCGGCCGGCGTGCATCGTGTTCCCGCGCTGGGAGGCCGGCGCCGCCATCGCGATGGACCCGTTGCCGAAGGCACGCGCCTTCATGCAGGTGGCCGACAACAGCTTCAATTACCAGGTGCTGGGCGCGCGCGGCTTCGCCGCCCTCGGCCGGCTGATCGATGCCAGCGACGCCTACACCTTCCGCTACAGCAGCCTGCCCGAGGCGATGGCCTTGTTCGAACGCCTGGCGCGGGGCGCCGCATGATGCGCCTGCCCCTGCTCGTGCGCGTACTGCGCGACCCTGCCGCCGTGCGCGGCCTGGACGGTGTCGGCTGGGACCTGCTGCTGCGCCAGGCCGACGCGGCCAACCTCGATGCATTCCTGCTCGTGCTGCTGGAGGATGCCGGCCTGCTGGACGCCGTCCCGGCCGGACCGCGCGCGCACCTGGAGTGGACCCGCACGGGCGCGGCCGGCCATGCGCGGGCCGCGCGCTACGAGGTGCGTCAGATCCACAAGGCGCTGGATGGATTGGGCATGCCGCTGATCCTGCTGAAAGGGGCGGCGTATGCGCTGGCCGGGCTGGACGCCGGCCGCGGGCGGCTGTTTTCCGACATCGACATCCTCGTGCCGAAGGCGCGCCTGGCCGAAGTCGAGGCGGCCCTCATGATGCGTGGCTGGATCACGACCCACCACGACGCCTACGATCAGCGCTACTATCGGCAATGGATGCACGAGCTGCCGCCGATGCAGCATGCCCGGCGCGGCAACTCGATCGACGTGCACCACGCGATCCTGCCGGAGACGGCGCCGGTGCGGCCGGACCCGGACAGCCTGCGCGCCAGCGCGCGTCCGATCGCCGCCGAACCCGGCCTGGCCACGCTGGCCCCCGCCGACATGGTGCTGCACAGCGCCGTGCACCTGTTCTTCGACGGCGAGTTCGACAAGGGCTTGCGCGACCTCGTCGACCTGCACCGGCTGCTGGGAGAATTCGGCGCGCAGCCCGGGTTCTGGGACACGCTGCCGGCACGGGCGCGCGAGCTCCAGCTGGGGCGGCCGCTGTTCTATGCGCTGCGCTATTGCCCGCGCCTGCTCGGCACCGTCGTCCCGCCGGCCGTGCAGGCGGCGGTGGCGCTCGACGGGCCGCGCGGGCCGCTGCTGTGGTTGATGGACCGGTTGTTCGAGCGGGCGCTGTTGCCGCTGCACCCGAGCTGCGCGGATGCGTTCAACGGCCCCGCGCGCTTCGCGCTTTACGTGCGCGGTAACTGGTTGCGCATGCCGCCGCTGTTGCTGGCGCAGCATTTGTTCCACAAGGCGTTCATCACGAAACATAATGAGTCGCAGGCGGCCTGATTTCGCGTCCGCGACCCCAACAGGAGCGGCCCCGGCCGCGGGAACCATGTCCGAACCATTTGATATCGACCAGAACTGGGATGCCATCGTCGTCGGCACCGGCATGGGCGGCGCCCCGCTGGGCCTGGCGCTGGCGCGTGCCGGCCGGCATGTGCTGTTCCTCGACAAGGGCAGCGCCAGCCCGGACCTCGTCGGCCGCTACGCCGAAGACGATTTCCCGCAGCCGGAGGCGCCGCAGCCGGCGCACCGGGCGATCCTGGCGCGTGCCGGCCGCTACCCGGACCAGATCGTCGACCGCTCGACGCCGCGCACCCAGCGCTTCGTCCCTTTCATCGGGTCCGGCGCGGGCGGTTCCAGCGCCCTGTACGGCATGGCGCTGGAGCGCTTCTTCYCATCCGATTTCGCGGCGGCCGACCATTACCAGGCGCCGCCCGGCGCCGACCTGCCGGCACGCTGGCCCGTCACGTACGGCGAGCTGGCGCCGTACTACGACGCTGCCGAGCAATTGTTCCGGGTCCGCGGCAGTGCGGATCCGCTGCGCGCGGACGGGCAGCGCGAACACCTGTTGCCGTCGCCGCCGCTGACGCCGGGGTCGGAAGAATTGTTCGGCTTTTTCGCGGGACGCGGCCTGCATCCATACCGCTTGCCGCTGGCCTGCGAATTCGTCGATGGCTGCAGCGGCTGCCAGGGCTATCTGTGCAGCCGTGCGTGCAAGAACGACGCAGGACGGATCTGCCTGACACCGGCCGTGCGCGATCACGGCGCCCGCCTGCTCGACGCGTGCGAAGTCGTGGCGCTGGAAGCGGACGAGAAGCGCGTCACGGGCGTCGTCTGCGTACGGGGCGGTACCCGTTTCACCGTGCGTGCGCCCATCGTCGTGCTGGCCGCCGGTGCCCTCGAGACGCCGCGCATCCTGCTCGATTCGGCGTCGGGCGCATGGCCGCAAGGCCTGGCCAACGCGTCCGGCCTCGTCGGCAAATACCTGATGCGGCACCATATCGACCTGTATTTGATCGAGCCGAAACTCAAGGGCGAGTTCGATAACCGCCAAAAAGAGCTTGCCTTCAACGATTTTTATTTGAAAGACGGGCAGAAGCTCGGTTCCGTGCAATCGTTCGGTCGCCTGCCGCCGCCGGCCACGCTGGCGGCCTCCGTGGCCGACGACCTGCGCCAGGGGCCGCTGCCGTGGGTGGCGCCGCTGTTCAAACTGGCCAAACCGTTCGTGACGCCGGTGCTCGATGGCCTCGTGCACCGGCGCATGATCCTGGCGACCACGCTCGAAGATTTCCCTTATGCCGATAACCGCGTCGAACCGGCGCGCGACGATGCGCAGGGCGCCCGCCTGGCGATCGAATACCGCCTGCGCGATGCCGACCGCGCGCGCATTGCCGCCTTCCGCACGCGGATGCGCGAGGCGTTGTCCGGCTATCGCTTCAAGCTGATCAAGCAGGCCGAGAACAACCAGCGTATCGCCCACGTGTGCGGCACGTGCCGGTTCGGCGACGATCCCGCACGGAGTGTGCTCGACCGCAACAACCGCGCGCATGGACTCGCCAACCTGTACATCGTCGACAGTTCGTTCTTCCCATCGTCCGGCGGCACCAATCCGAGCCTGACGATCGCGGCGAACGCGCTGCGCGTGGCCGACCACCTGCTGGCGCAGGCTCATTGATTCATCATCATCGACAAGGAGATCGCCGATGCGGCTTTCCGACTTAAAAGGCCATTGGGCGCTGGTGACCGGCGCGTCGTCCGGCATTGGCGCGGAATTCGCCCGCCAGCTGGCGCAGGCCGGCGTGCGGCTGGTGCTCGTCGCGCGGCGCGAAGAACGGCTGCTGGCCGTGGTGGAAGCGCTGCGCGCGCAATACGGCGTCGAGGTGCGGCCCATCGTGGCCGACCTGGCGGATGTCACCGTCGTGGCGCGCATTCGCGACGAGCTCGACGGTGCGGGCATCCGTATTCGCCTGCTGTGCAACAACGCCGGAGCCGGGCGCTGGGGGCGCTTCGAGGCGACCAATCCCAAGGTTTACGATGAGTTGAACACGCTCAACACGACGACGCTGGTGGCGACCTGTCGCCGCTTCTTCGACCATCTCGCCGCATTCCCCAGCAGCGCCGTCATCAACGTGTCGTCGGCGGCCGCTTACCAGCCCGTGCCGTACATGGCCGTGTACGCGGCCAGCAAGGCCTTCGTGCAAAGCTTCAGCCAGGCGTTGCATGGCGAGTGGAAGAAGCACGGCATCCTCGTGCAGACCCTCGTGCCGGGGCCGACCGACACCGAGTTCGACGCCAAGGCCGGCGCCTACGAGAGTGCGTTGGCGGGGCGTGATGCGCCGGCCGACGTCGTACGGACGTCGCTGGCGGGCCTGGAGCGCGGCGTGCCGGTCGTGAGCGCGGCCAAGGGCACCTACAAGCAGCGCGTGTTTGCCGGCCTGGCGCCGCCGGCCATGGTCATCCGTGAGGTCGGCAAGATGTTCAGGCCGCCCGGCGGCGAGTGAACAGGCAATAAAAAAACCGCGGTCGAAACCGCGGTTTTTTCATGGGGCCGTGCCAGGCAGCGATTACGCCTTCGGAGCGCGGCGGCGACGCTGTGCGCCGACCAGACCCAGCATGCCCATGCCCAGCAGCATCATGGTGCCCGGTTCCGGCACGGCGAAGGTGCTCGAGCCGTCGACCTTGAAGACGATGTCTTTCGCGGTGTTCACGGAGTAATCCGGGAACAGGCTGCTGCCACCTTTCTGGAAGTTGTTGGTGTATGAGTTGCCAGCCGGGAAGTTCAGGTTCGACTCGAAGTTCACGCCGAACAGCAGTTCCGAGATGCCTTGCAGGTAGTTCTGGTTGATGAAGTCACCAGCTTCGACGACACGTGCGTTCATCTTGGTCGAACCCTGGCCGTTGTTGACGCCGGTGACGGTGAAGGTCGACTGGGTGTTGTCCGGAACGATCGTCAGCAGGGCGACCAGCGTGCCGTCGTCGAAACCGGTACCGGCGGTGGTCGAGGCGTTGGCGGCGGTGTCGTAGTAGATCGCGACTTTATTGTCAGCCGGATTGCCGCTCACGCCGAACGTGGCGGTCGAACCAGCGATGCTCATGACTTTTTCGTTCAGCTTGGCGACCATCGTGAACTCGAAGTTCTTGCCGGCGCCTTTGGTGCCGTTGGCCGTGAAGTCCAGGCCGTTGAACAGGGCGGTCGGGTCGCCGTCCACGGTTGCCAGGTTCGACTGGTACAGGAACTGGAAGGACTGGCCAGGCAGCAGCAGGTTACCGAACGGGCCAACGCCTTTCGCAACGCCGCTACCGGTTGCGCTCCAGTCCAGGGTGGTGGCATCCGATGCCAGGACGTTGGTGCCGTCCTTCAGGGTGAAAGCTTGTGCCGACGATGCGGCGAATGCGAAACCGAGGGCTGCTGCAACCGGGATCAGCTTGCGAAACGTATTCTTCATGTTGGCTCCAAAAATTCTGCTAATTAATTTGTCAGGGGCAGCCCAGCGTTTGTTTGCGGGCTCATGACCAACATGATGCAAGGTACGTGCCAGCCTTCGTGTGTTCTGATTAAAATCAATGGCTTACGATTAAAAGTGTCAATTTTATCGCCACTTTATGCATGGTGCTGTAAAAAATTCCGACAGTAAACTAATTCGTGTTGGAAAGTAGTTCGGTGCGCGCGTCCGCCACATGGGCCGGCGCAAACCGGTGGAAGGCGCGTACCCCTTCGAGAAAGGCGGCCATGCGCTGCGGCGCCGGATAGTTCGCGAACGTCTCGGCGACGCGCCGCGCGGCCGCCGCCAGCGTCGGATCGTCGAGCATTACCCGCACCTGGCGCGTCAGTTTCCTGGCGCGGAAGCGGTCGGCCCGCAACAGCGCGCCGGCGCCCGCCTTGATGACGCCGCTCATGTTCAGGAACTGGTCGAGGTTGCCGGGGATACCCAGTACCGGCACGCCGGCGGCGAGGGCCTGCTGGCTGGTCGGGCTGCCGCCGTTGCAGATCACGAGGCTGGCGCGCTGCGCCGCCAGGTCGCCCGGCAGGTAGGGGGCGACGAACGCGTTCGCCGGCGCGCTGGCCACGTCGATGGTGCCGGCCGTGGCCGCGATGACGGTCACCGGCAGCGGCGCCAGTGCCTCCAGCACGAGCGGCAGCAGGCGCCCCTGGCCGGAACTGCCGAGCGTGACATAGACAATCGGTTTGTCTTCCGGTAACCGGTCCCACCAGTCGGGCCTGGCCAGCGGCGGCGCCCAGATGATGGGGCCGATATAGGCGTGCTGTTGCGGCAGGCTCTTCGGCGGGAACAGGTCGGGCACGTCGGCGTACATGCTGTAGTCGGCGTCCGTGTACACCTTGCGCAGGTCGGTGCCCAGCGAAGGCAGTCCATGGTTGCGGCGCACGCGGTTCAGCGGCACGGAGTGCGAGGCGAACRCGACGGGACGCGCCATGCGGAAGATCGCGTTCGCGATGCGGATCGGTAAAAGGCGCGTCAGCGGGATGTGCGGCACGGCGTAATGCTGCACGACGTAGGGGCTCCAGTACGCATTCATCAGCGACACGTACGGAATGCGGCGCAGGCGCGCGCTGACCGACAGCGACAGCCGGAAATCGCCGACGACGATGTCGGGCCGCACGGCGTCGAGCACGCGCAGGTCGTCTTCGACATAGCCGGTCAGGGTCGCGGTGTTGTACACGGGCTTGCCGCCCGCGAGCGCGTCCAGGAATTGTTGGCTGGGGATGCTATGGATGGTCCAACGGGTGAATCCGGTGCCGTTGAAGCAGAAGTCATAGCCGTCCGCGCAGGCGAAGTGCACGTCGAAGCGCGCGGGATCGAGTGATTGCGCAAGCGCGACGGGACGCCCGACGTGGGCCAGGGTCACGGCTTCCGCGAAGAACAGGATTTTGATACGTTCCATAAGAGCTTAATCGCGGTCACTTCATCAGTTCTGCGAGCGGCTTGCGCAGCGAGCGGGCCTGGGGCGCCGGGCCGGCGCCGAGCCGGCCCATGAAGACCGGATGGCCGTTGCCGGTGCCGATCAGCTTGTGCAGGCGCTGTTGCAATTGCCGTGCCGAACCGTGCAATTTGTCGACGGTCGAGAACGACTCGCCATGCTGCACGTAGGCGGAAAAGATCAGGGGCGTCATCTCGGGCTGCATGGCCAGGCCCAGGTCGGTCAGCGTGAGCCAGAAACGCTGCACGGCGCGGCCGGCGGCGACGTGGTCCTCGACCGTCTCGGGCGGGCGCCTGGCCATGATGACGAAATGGGCGGCGCAGCGCAGGCCGGGCATCAGGTCCATCTGCAGGCGCGGGGCCCAGGTACCCATCAGGCGGTTCATCGTGGACAGGCGGCCCCAGCTGACCATCGCCCATTTCATCAGGCGCAAGGTGGCGGCGTCGACGCCCAGGGCCTGGTCGGGCACGCGGTCGTTGCTGTGGCGGGCGTTCCAGTGGATGATGCGGCGGTGCACCTCGTAGGCTTCCGGCATGGTCAGGCGCAATTTCGCGTTCGAAAACATCAGGCGCGCCGCGGCCAGCTTGCCGCCGAAGCCTTCGATCCAGCGTACTTCGTAACCGTCGCCGACGGACTCCTCGAGGGCGCGTTTTTCTTCCGGCAGCAAGGCGCGCGTGTTCATGGCGCGGCGCTGCACGCTGCGGATCGGGATCGCGGCCACGAGCGGACTCGGCTTGACGTCCGGATCGGGCACGAAGCGCACGTCGAAGATGGGCAGGTGATCCTGGTCGCCGGCGCGCCGGGTGATTTCGGTGCGCAGGCCGTGTGCGGTGGCGGCGATCGCCATCGTTTCCAGCAGGGTGCCGTGCGACAWCTGGCTCGGACGGCCGCGGAAGTCGTACACGCAATCCTCGCGCGTGTCGTGGAAGTGCACTACCACATGGTCGGGACCGGGCACTTCGAACCGCCAGACCTGGGTGTTGTCGCCGCTCGGCGCCCAGCGCGCCAGGTCGAGGATGTCGTGGATCGTCTGGGGGAGATTCATGCCTGTGCCACCTTTCCGGCCAACTGGCGCGTCATCTGGCGCTTGGCGACGGCGATCATCAGGCGGTGGAACGGATTGCCGTTGCCGCCCGGGCGCCACGTATGGGCCAGCTTGTTGCGATAGGCGTCGAACTGCATGCCGTGCGGTGCGGCCAGCACCTTGCCGCGTCCCAGCAGGATCTTCAGCGCCTCGGTGGCGACGATGCCGGCGCACAGCTGGCAGGCCATGAACGTCGACGGACCGCGGCGTTCCACGAAATTGACGGCATCCGGCACCACGAGGTAAGGGCGGTGCAGGCCGGCCGGCGCGAGGCCGACGACGAAGCGGATCGCCTTGTCCAGTTCGGGCAGGTCACCCCACTGGAAATACTCTTCGAACGTCATTTGGCCCGGCAGGAAGTTCAGCAGGGCGGCGCCCATGCCGAGCGGCGCGGCCGTCGTGGCCGGGATGCCCAGGCGGGCGCAGGCGGCGAACGTCTGCTGGCGGGCGTCGAAGGCGAAGAAGTCGAGGGCGTCGACGTACAGGTCTACGCCTTCGAGAAATTGATCGAGATTGCCCTGGGTGACACCGTCGGAAAAGATCCTGATGTCGATCTCGGGGTTGATATCCTTGGCCATCCGGGCCAGCACCTCGGCCTTGGGCTGGCCGACCGTCGACATCATGGCGCCGACCTGGCGATTGAAGTTGACGATGTCGAAGGTGTCGAAGTCGGCGATATGAAACTTGGTCACGCCCAGGCGCGCCAGGGTCAGCAGGTGTACGCCGCCGACCCCGCCACCGCCGGCGATGGCGACGCGCCTGGCGCGCAGGGTCTGCTGTTCTGCAGGAGTCACCCAGCCGATATTGCGCGAAAACGCCTGTTCATRGCGGAACGGATTTGTCATTGATGAGAAAAACGGTTTTGTCGATAAAAGGGCCGCAGCGATGAGGTTTGCTGCGCGTAGCCCTTTTCATGCGTGTTGTTCGTCCATGCGCAGGAGGCGGTTGATGATGCCTCGTTCTTCGCGTGGCGAGAAGAAATACGGGTAGAATGAACGTTCCGATACGCTGCTGTCGGCACTGAACGTGCCGCCGTATTTCTGGATCTGCTCCGTCACGAATTCCAGATTTACCCGCAACAGGTAAGCCGGCGCGTCGACGCGCGGATTGGTTTTCAGTTCGCCTTCCTGGGTAAAACCGAGCATGCGTTCGTAAAAACGGCGATGGCGCGGATTCACTTCGATGACGATATCGGTGCAGTGGTGGATGTCGCGGGCGTAGATGACGGCCAGGTGGAACAGGTTGGCCAGCGAGGTCTTCGAACGTACCGACGGATCGAACGCCAGCTTCGTGAACTCGCACAGGCGCGCGCCACGGTTGCGGTGCGCGTCCAGTTCTTCCTTGAAGATCTGGTCTGCCATCAGGCCGATCGGCGAGTCGATGCCGATCGTGAGCGTACCGACGACATCTCCCTTGTCGGTGGCGGTTAGCGTAATGCGATTCGGGTCGTCGCTGAATTGATGCGTGCCGGCATAACCGCGCCAGGCATACATCTTGTTGATCAGCATGCTTGCTGAATTTCGCCCGTCCGCAGTATCGGTAAGCCGGATTCCATACGAATCGTGGTTCACGATAACATCCTCATATTGCGAGGGCGTCATATTATCGCGATCACCAACATCATGAGCGTCCGATAGGGATGCAGCCGAATCACCCTCTGGATCCTTGAAATCGTCGAAAGTCGTCATCGCAGGATTCCCCAATTGTTAAAAATGTCCGCGAGACGCGAACGGAAGTTCTGGTCTCCCGTGCCCTGGCAGTGCCGGGCACGGATTGTTATTTATTTTTTATTAATCTATATTAGCTTCTCACAAAGCCTTTAGCAATGCGCGCGCCTCATCCGCCTGCGCGAACGATTTGTCTTCCGACAGTAGCTTGTCGAGCTCCTTGCGCGCGCCCGCCTTGTCGCCCGATTTGCTCAGGCCCACGGCGAGGTGGTAGCGAACTTCCGACGATTTCGGCGCCAGGCTGCTGGCCTTTTGCAGCAGCGGCAGGCCGCGGCTCGTATCGCCCTGTTCCACGAGCAGCCAGCCCAGCGTATCCATCACGCCGGGGCTGTTGGCGGCGAGCTTGTATGCCTGTTCGGCGGTGGCCAGTGCGCGCGGATCCTTGACCTGTTGGTAGGCATAGGCCAGGTTGTTCAGCGCGGCCGCGTTGTTCGGGGCGCGCTTGACGATGGCTTCCAGGCGCGGGATCGCGGCCTTGTAATCCTTGGCGACGAGGTCGTTCTCGGCCACGTACATGCCGATCAGGACGTCATCCGGATGGTCCTTCAGCCATTGGGCGGCACGCGCCTGCGCTTCCTTGCCCTTGCCGGTCTGCGTCATGGCCTGCAGCGATTTCACGAGGATTTCCGGCGCCTTGACGAGCGCCAGCGCCTTGTCGTAGGCCGGCAACGCTTGTGCCGGCTTCTTCTGCGCCATCAGCACGTCGCCTTCGGTCGCATAGCCGACGGGCGATTTGTCGTTGATCTTCTGGATCTGGCGCGCCATGGCCAGCGCCTCGTCCGCGCGGCCCGTGCGCATGGCCAGCTCGACCTGGGCCAGGCGGGCCTGGAGCATGTCCGGCTGCAGCTCGACGGCGCGCTTGAGATCGGCGGCGGCGGCGGTCGTGTTCTGCATCAGCACGTGCACGGCGGCGAGGCGCAGATGCGGCGTGGCCGATTTCGGTGCCAGGTTGACCAGCTGGCTATAAGTCTCCAGCGCGCCATCCAGGTCCTTGTTGGCGAGCTTGGCCTGGCCCAGCAGTTCCACCAATTGCGGATTGGTCGGATTGGCGGTCTGGAACTTGCGTGCCAGGGTCAGGGCCTTCTGCGCCTGCCCGATCCGCAGGTAGTGCCGGCCGAGCGTGATCGCCGGGCCGACGGCATTCGGATTCGCATTGCTGGCTTGCTCGAACCAGCTCGTCGCCTCCTCGGGATGGTTCTGCATCAATGCCAGTTCGCCCAGGGCGCGCATCGCATCGGCATTGTCCTTTTCCTTTTGCAGGACTTTTTCGTAGCGCTGCTTCGCGACCTCGGGTTTCTTCTCGACGAGGTCCAGGCGGGCCAGGTTTTGCACGGCCGGGATGAAGGTCGGGTTCAGGGCCACGGCCTTGTCCAGCGCGGCGCGGGCGGCGGGAACGTCGCCCTTGACCATGTAGACCGCACCTTTCAGCGTCAACACCTGGGGATTCTCGGGCTGCTCCTTTTCGAGCGCTTCGACGGCGGCCAGGGCTTTGTCGTAATGCTTGAGGCTCATTTCCGTCTGGACCAGCGCCATCGTGGCGTGCCCCGATTTCGGATCGAGCGACGTGGCCAGTTCCAGCTCGGAGAGGCCGCCTGCCTTGTCGCCCTGGGCCAGCTTGGACAGGCCCAGCGACGTGCGCAGGCTGGCCGCCTTCGGTGCCAGTGCGGTGGCTTTTTCCAGGTAGGCGCTGGCTTTGTCGAAGTCATGCACCTGCATATACGATTCGCCGGCCAGCGCCAGGACTTGCGGATCGTCCGCCGCACTCTTCAGTGCCGGCGCGAGCGTGTTGACGGCGTCGGCCGGCTGGGCGCTCTTGAGCTGGGCCTGGGCCAGCAGCTTGCGGGCATAGACGTCGTTCGGATTGCTGTTCAGGTAATGCTGAAGGTGCATTTCGGCCTGCTCGATGGAACCGAGGTTCAGTTCGGACGCGCCGGACAGCAGGATGCTGGGCATGTGGTCCGGCGCGGCTTTCAGCACACGTTGCAGGGCGTCCTGGGCGGCCTGGTATTTGCCTTGCGAGAATTCGTACAGGGCGCGGGTGTACGTCACGAGCAGATTGTTCGGAGCATTCTTCTCGGCGGCATCGATTTCCGCTTTCGCCTCCGGGAACTTGCCGCGCGTGATGTTGATATACGCTTTTTCGACATGCGCGGTCCGGTGGTTCGGATTCAGTGCCAGCGCCTTGTCGAAGACGGCGAGCGCCTCGTCGAACTTGCCCTGCGTGCGCAGCATGGTGCCTTGTGCCATGAGCACTTCCGGATTCTTCGGATCCTTGGCCACGGCTTCGTTGATCAAGCGTTCCGCGTTCGCCTTGTCCTGTTTGACGATGGCATGGCGCGCCAGGCCGAGCAGGGTGTCGCCCGAATTGGGGTTGAGTGCAATGGCCTGGTCGAACGCCTGCTTGGCATCGTCGACCTTGCCGGTGGACAGCAGGGCGTCGCCACGCAGCGTCAGCAGCGGCGCCGACCTGGCGGCGGCCTCTGCGGAGACCTCGTCGAGGATCTCCTTGAATTTGCCCTGCTGCGCCATCGCCTTGGCCAGCAGCGGCAGCACGCGGTCAGTCGCGATGCCGGCCGCGCGGGCCTTGCGGAATTCCTTTTCGGCCGAGGCATAGTCGGCCGTGTCCAGTTCCAGGCGCCCGAGTTCCAGGCGCGCTTCGCCGTTTTCCGGGCTCTTCTCGACGGCGTTCTTCAGCTGGATCATTGCCGACTTCAGGTCGCCCTTCTGCTGGTATTGCTTGGCTTCGGTCAGCAGTTGCTCGGTGGTCTGCGTGGAGCGCCCGCAGGCGGACAGCCCGGCTACCATGAAAGCGCCGGACAGGATCGCAGCGGTAAGTTTGAGCTTGTGGGGATGGCGCAGCATCTGAATTCCTTGAATATGGTCGTGTCCGCCTCTTGTGCGGATTCCTCTTCAACAATAATACCTGAAGGAATACTAAGAAAGCCGCATAAGTTAGGCGTCATGTTGCAAATCCCCCCACCCAAGTGGTGGGAGCATTACCTTCCCGTGAATATGACGTTCGTATTACATTCCGGGGTCGTCCTTGCCTTTGCGCAGACGGCTCAGCAGGGCCTCGACGTTCTCGCCGACGGGCAGGCCATGACGACGTAATAATTGTACGTGCAATACCAGGTTCTCGAGCACGAGTTTGGCCGACACGGCCAGCAATGTCATCAGGCGATCTTCGGTGCTGAAGTTTTCCATCGAGGCCGCCATTTCGCACAGGTGGCTGGCGACCAGCTCGCGCAGGTCATCTTCAGGAAAGGGCAGGTCGGCGAAGTCGATCGGGTCTTCCTGTTCGACTTCGCGCATGAGGGTGGCGAGCTGTTCGGGCTGGATCGGCATGATGACTCCGGTGATGGTGGGGTCAGAGCACATTTTTGGCGCAGCCGAAAATGTGCTCTGACCCCGAATTTGGAACCATTCTACATATTGCGGCGATACTGTCCGCCGACTTCGAACAGTGCCGTCGTGATCTGGCCCAGGGAGCAGACGCGCACGGCGTCCATCAGGCGCGCGAACACGTTCTCGTTGTCGATCGCGGCCTGGCGCAGCGCGGCCAGCGCGGCCGGGGCCGCGTCGGCGTGGCGGCGGTGGAAGTCGTCCAGGCGCGTGAGCTGCGACTGCTTTTCGTCGTCGGTGGAGCGGGCCAGTTCGATCGTCGCCGGGGCTTGTGTACCTTTCGGATTGCGGAAGGTGTTGACGCCGATGATCGGCAGGCTGCCATCGTGCTTGCGGTGCTCGTACAGCATCGACTCTTCCTGGATCTTGCCGCGCTGGTAGCCCGTCTCCATCGCGCCCAGTACGCCGCCGCGCTCGGCGATGCGTTCGAATTCCTGCAGCACGGCTTCCTCGACGAGGTCGGTCAGCTCGTCGATGATGAACGCGCCCTGGTTCGGATTCTCGCTCTTCGCCAGGCCCCATTCGCGGTTGATGATCAGCTGGATGGCGAGCGCGCGGCGCACGGATTCGTCGGTCGGCGTCGTGATCGCCTCGTCGTACGCGTTCGTGTGCAGCGAATTGCAGTTGTCGTAGACCGCGATCAGCGCCTGCAACGTGGTACGGATGTCGTTGAAGTCGATCTCCTGCGCGTGCAGCGAGCGGCCCGACGTCTGGACGTGGTACTTCAGCTTTTGCGAGCGCTCGTCGGCGCCGTACTTGTCGCGCATCGCGACGGCCCAGATGCGGCGCGCCACGCGGCCCAGCACCGTGTATTCCGGGTCCATGCCGTTCGAGAAGAAGAACGACAGGTTCGGCGCGAAGTCGTCGATGTGCATGCCGCGCGCAAGGTACGCTTCGACGAACGTGAAGCCGTTCGACAGGGTAAAGGCCAGCTGCGAGATCGGGTTCGCGCCGGCTTCCGCGATGTGGTAGCCGGAGATCGACACCGAGTAAAAATTGCGCACCTGGTTCTGGACAAAATATTCCTGGATATCGCCCATCACCTTCAGCGAGAACTCGGTCGAGAAGATGCAGGTGTTCTGGCCCTGGTCTTCCTTCAGGATGTCGGCCTGCACCGTGCCGCGCACGTTCGCGAGCACCCATGCACGGATGTTCGCGGCTTCATCAAGCGTCGGCTGGCGGCCGTTGTCGCGTTCGAACCGGTCCGTCTGCTGGTCGATCGCGGTGTTCATGAACATCGCGAGGATGGTCGGCGCGGGGCCGTTGATCGTCATCGACACCGAGGTGTTCGGGCTGCACAGGTCGAACCCGTCGTACAGCACCTTCATGTCGTCCAGGGTGGCGATCGAGACGCCCGAGTTGCCGACCTTGCCGTAGATGTCCGGCCGCAGCGCCGGATCGGCGCCGTACAGCGTGACGGAATCGAACGCCGTCGACAGGCGTTTCGCTTCCATGCCTTGCGAGACGAGCTTGAAGCGGCGGTTCGTGCGGAACGCGTCGCCTTCGCCGGCGAACATCCGGGTGGGATCCTCGCCCTCGCGCTTGAATGGGAACACGCCGGCCGTGTACGGGAACGCGCCCGGCACGTTCTCCAGCATCAGGAAGCGCAGGATCTCGCCATGGTCTTCGAAACGGGGCAGGGCGACCTTGCGCACCTTGTTGCCCGAGAGCGTGGTGGTGGTGAGACTCGTGCGGATTTCCTTGTCGCGGATTTTCACGACATGTTCAATGCCGGCGTACGTCGCCTGCAACTGCGGCCAGGACGCCAGCAGCGTCTTCGCCTCGCCATCCATCGCGTTGTCGCGCTCCGTGATCAGGTCGTCCAGCACGACTTCGCGGTTGGCGGCGGCCAGCATGCGCTTCGTCTCCGACAGCTGCTGGCGCTCGCGCGCAAGCTTCACCTGCTTGCCGACATTGCGGTGGTAGCCGCGCACGGTGTCCGCGATTTCGGCCAGGTAGCGCGTGCGGCCAGGCGGCACGATCACGTTCTTGCCGCTCGAGTATTTAGTCGCCGGCTTCGCCAGTGTCGGCGTGTCGACGTGAAGGCCGAATTCGGCCAGCGCCGGCAGCAGCCCGAGGTACAGCGCGGTGACGCCATCGTCGTTGAAGCGCGACGCCTGCGTGCCGTAGACCGGCATCTCGTCCGGCGACTTGCTCCACGATTCCTTGTTGCGCTGGACCTGCTTGGCCACGTCGCGCAGCGCGTCCTGGGCGCCCTTGCGGTCGAACTTGTTGATGGCGATGAAGTCGGCGAAGTCGAGCATGTCGATCTTCTCGAGCTGGGACGCCGCACCGAATTCCGGCGTCATCACGTACATCGACACGTCCACGTGCGGCACGATCGCGGCATCGCCCTGGCCGATACCGGAGGTCTCGACGATGACGAGATCGAAGCCGGCCACCTTGCATGCGGCGATCACGTCCGGCAGGGCCTGCGAGATTTCCGAACCCGCTTCGCGCGTGGCGAGCGAGCGCATGAACACGCGCGCTTGCCCGTGCCACGGGTTGATCGCGTTCATGCGGATGCGGTCGCCGAGCAAGGCGCCGCCGGATTTGCGCCGCGACGGGTCGATCGAGATCACGGCGATGTTGAGGCGGTCGCCCTGGTCGAGGCGGATGCGCCGAATGAGTTCGTCCGTCAGCGACGACTTGCCGGCACCGCCCGTGCCGGTGATGCCCAGCACGGGCACCTTCAGGCTCTCGGCCGTGTCCATGATGCGCTTGCGCAGGCTGGCCTCGGCCTTGCCGTTTTCCAGCGCCGTGATCAGTTGCGCGAGCGGGCGGTGGCGCTGCTCGATGGGGCCTGTCTGCAGTGGCTCCAGCGTGGTCGGGGCGTAGGGCGACAGGTCGACGTCGCACGCTTCCAGCATCGAGCGGATCATGCCGACGAGGCCCATGCGCTGGCCGTCTTCCGGCGAAAAGATGCGAGAAACGCCATAGGCATGCAGTTCCTCGATCTCGTGCGGGACGATGACGCCGCCGCCGCCACCGAACACCTTGATGTGGGCACCGCCGCGCTGGCGCAGCAGGTCGATCATGTACTTGAAATATTCGACGTGGCCGCCCTGGTAGCTGGAGATGGCGATGCCTTGCACGTCCTCGGCGAGCGCCGCGGTGACCACGTCGTCGACGGAGCGGTTATGGCCCAGGTGCACGACTTCGGCGCCGTTCGCCTGCAGGATGCGGCGCATGATGTTGATCGAGGCGTCGTGGCCGTCGAACAGCGAGGCGGCGGTGACGAAGCGGACCTTGTTGGACAGTTTGGCCTGCTCCGGCAGGTCGAGCTTGGCGGCGGGCGTGATGTCGTTCATGGTGTTCCCTGGAAAACGGAAGCGAACTGTGGGTTCGTTGTACGGTATATGACGTTAACGTAAACGTCAAGAATGAAGGCGTGTGTTGATTCGTAGGGTGTGTGGGGTGCCCACCCTACGGTCCTCAGGCTGCGCGTTTTTTGATGCTGMCGGAAAGCAGCTCCTGCCTGCGCACCCGATACTCGGCCACGGCCTTTTCCTTGACGTGCCCGAAGCCGCGGATCTGCTCCGGCAGCGCCGCCAGCTCGACGGCGACGGCGTGGTTGGCGGCATCCAGCGACGGCAGCAGCGCCTCGATCATGTCACGGTATTCGGCGATGAGGGCGCGCTCCATCCGGCGCTCGGCCGTATGGCCGAACACGTCGAACGCGGTGCCGCGCAGGCCTTTCAGCTTCGCGAGCAGCCTGAACGCGCGCCACATCCACGATCCGAATTCGGCTTTCACGAAATGGCCGTTGGCGTCCTTCTTCGCGAACAGCGGTGGCGCCAGGTTGAATTTCACGCTGAACTTCCCGTCGAACTGGCTGTGCAGCTGTTCGACGAAACGGCCGTCCGTGTACAGGCGCGCCACTTCGTACTCGTCCTTGTAGGCCAGCAGCTTCGCGTACGACTTCGCCACGGCCATCGCCAGCCTGTTGCCGAGGCCAAGACCAGCCTCACGCTCGCGCACGCGTGCGACCAGCGTCTCGTACTGCGCCGCATAGGCCGCGTCCTGGTAACCGGTCAGGAACTCGACGCGCTTCCTGATCACGCTGTCGAGATTCTGCGGCATTTGCATGACCACCGGCTGCGCCGGGAGCGCCGTGCGTTCGACGCGCTCGAGGTCGACGGCGGCGCGGCGGCCCCACAGGAAGCTGCGCTGGTTCGATGCGACGGCCACGCCATTCAGTTCGATGGCGCGCAGCAGCGCCGCTTCCGACAGCGGCACGAGACCCTTTTGCCACGCATAGCCCAGCATGAACAGGTTGGCCGCGATCGAATCGCCCATCAGTGCCGTCGCCAGCTTCGTCGCGTCGAGGAAGTCGGCGCCCCGCTTGTCCCCTGCCTTGCCGCCGACCGCTTCCACGATCAGCGAACGCACCTGATCGGCGGGGAATTCCCAGTCTCTCTGCTGGGCGAAGGTGCCGGTCGGCTGCTCGTGCAGGTTGACGACGACCATCGTGCGGCCCGGGCGCATCTTCGAGATGGCGTCCGCGGCGCCCACCGTCAGCATGTCGCAGCCCAGCACGAGGTCGGCCTCGCCGGTGGCGATGCGCTGCGCGCGCAGGCGGTCCGGCGTCTCCGCGATCTTCACGTGCGACGTGACGGAACCGTTCTTCTGGCTCATGCCCGTCATGTCCAGCACGGACGCGCCCTTGCCCTCGAGGTGGGCCGCCATGCCCATCAGCGCGCCCACGGTGATGACGCCGGTGCCGCCGATGCCGTTGATCAGGATGTTGTAGGGCGCCGCGATCGACGGCAGCGCGGGCGTGGGCAGCGGGCCCCAGCCGTCGTCGCCGTCCTGTTTGCTGGCGCCGGCCTTGTTCTTGCGGAGTGTCCCGCCTTCGACGGTGGCGAAGCTCGGGCAGAAGCCCTTCGCGCACGAATAATCCTTGTTGCACGCCGACTGGTCGATGGCACGCTTGCGGCCGAATTCCGTTTCCTTCGGCAGGATGGCCACGCAGTTCGACTGGATGCCGCAATCGCCGCAGCCTTCGCACACGGCTTCGTTGATCACCATGCGCTTTGCAACGTCCGGAAATTCTCCCGTCTTGCGGCGCCGGCGTTTCTCGGCCGCGCAGGTCTGGTCGTAGATCAGCACCGTCACGCCCGGGATCTCGCGCAGTTCGCGCTGTACGTCGTCCATTTTGCTGCGGTCGTACAGCGTGACCTCGGCCGGCAACGCGGAGCGATCCTCGTAGCGCGACAGGTCCTCGGTGACGAGGGCGATGCGCCTGACGCCTTCGGCCGCCATCTGGCGCGCGATCAGCGGCACGGACGTCGTGCCGTCCACGGGCTGGCCGCCCGTCATCGCGACCGCGTCGTTGTACAGGATTTTATAAGTGATGTTCACGTTGGCCGCGATGGCGGCGCGCACGGCGAGATAACCCGAGTGGAAATAGGTGCCGTCGCCCAGGTTCTGGAACACGTGCGGCACCCTGGAAAACGCGGCCTGCCCGATCCACGGCGCGCCTTCGCCGCCCATGTGCGTCGTCAGCTTGTTCATCTCGGGGTAGATCGACGTGGCCATCACGTGGCAGCCGATGCCGGCCAGCGCGAACGACCCGTCGGGTACCTTCGTCGACGTGTTGTGCGGGCAGCCGGAGCAGTAGAACGCGGGACGGAACGGCGTCGTCACGGCTTTCATCAAGACCGCATCCTTCGCTTCCAGGAAGGCGAGGCGCGCCTTGATCAGGTCGCGCGTGCGCTCGTCGAGATTCAAACGGGTGATGCGGCCGGCGATCACGCGCGCCACCTGCGCGACGGAGAAATCGGCCTTCGGCGGCAGCAGCCATTCGCCGCGCGGCGCGACCCATTCTCCCTTTTCGTCGAACTTGCCGATCACGCGCGGGCGCACGTCGTCGCGCCAGTTGTACAGCTGTTCCTTGAGCTGGTATTCGACGACCTGGCGCTTTTCTTCCACGACGAGGATCTCGTCCAGGCCTTGCGCGAATTCGCGCACGCCTTCCGGTTCCAGCGGCCAGATCATCGCCACCTTGAACAGGCGCAGGCCGATCTTAGCAGCCATCGCCTCGTCGATGCCCAGTTCTTCCAGCGCTTCCAGCACATCCACGTACGATTTACCGGACGCGATGATGCCGAGCTTCGCATCCGGGCTGTCGATCGTCGTGCGGTTCAGCCTGTTCTCGCGCGCATACGCGAGGGCCGCGTAGATTTTATAGTCCTGCATCAGCGCTTCCTGGTTGCGCGCCTGCTGGCCCAGCGGGATCGCCGACAGCCGCGTATTCAGGCCGCCTTCCGGCATCGCGAAATCCTGCGGGATCTTGACGTCGACGCGGAACGGATCGGCGTCGACGGAGGCGCTCGATTCCACCGTGTCGGCCAGCGCCTTGAACGCGACGGCCAGGCCGGAAAAGCGCGACATCGCCCAGCCGTGCACGCCCAGGTCCAGGTATTCCTGCACGTTCGACGGGTACAGCACGGGGATCATGCAGGCGGCGAAGATGTGGTCGGACTGGTGCGGCAGGGTCGACGAATACGCGCCGTGGTCGTCGCCCGCGACGAGCAGCACGCCGCCGTTCTTCGCCGTGCCGGCATGGTTCATGTGCTTGAAGACGTCGCCGCAGCGGTCCACGCCCGGGCCCTTCGCGTACCACATCGCGAACACGCCGTCGTATTTCGCGGGGCCGATCAGGTCCACCGTCTGCGTGCCCCAGATGGCCGTCGCGGCCAGGTCCTCGTTCACGCCGGGCACGAACCGGATGGACTTTGCTTCCAGGTGATCCTTGGCCTTCCACAGGTTCTCGTCCAGGCCGCCCAGGGGCGAGCCGCGATAGCCGGAGACGAAGCCGGCCGTGTTCAGGCCGGCGCGCTCGTCGCGCAGCTTTTGCATCATCGGCAGGCGTACGAGGGCCTGGATGCCGGACAGGAAGATCTTGCCGGAGGTGGCGGTGTACTTGTCGTCGAGGCTGACGTCGTGGAGGGGAGCGGGAACGGCGGGCGTGGCAGGGACGGACGCGGATGCGCCCTGGCCCAGGACGGTGTCAGGCATGTTGTCTCCAAACTTTGTGGTTTCAGGTGGGCCACTGCCGGTGACGCGCCGGGTAGGCGCTGGCCGGAAGGGGCCCGGTGCCGCTTTGGCGGCTCTTACAACCAGTGTAGAGACAAGTTGACGTATACGGAAATACGGATTGGGGATAGGGCTATAAGAAAAACTTATCGCCGTTTCCTGCGGCGCGCGTCCTTGAAGCGCGCCAGGGTCGTGTCCTCGTCACGCTGGCCGAACGCGTAATTGGTCTCGAGCCAGATGGCGTTGATGATGGCGAGGGTCAGCGCGAAGCCCAGGCCCAGGATCCAGGAGAAATACCACATGACGTCGTCCTTTCAGTTTTTCAGTAAGCGGTGTGCGTGTTGTCGCGGATGTGCTGTTCGGTGACCTTGCCGCGCACGACGCGGTACACCCAGCCCGTGTAGGCCGCCACGATGGGCAGCATCACGATGACGACCCAGAACATCACGGACAGCGTGCGATGGCTGGACACGGCATCCCACGCCGTCAGGCTGTGCGCCGGCAGCAGCGACGAGGGCAGCACGAACGGAAACATGGCGGCGCCCGCCGTCAGCACGATGCCGGCGACGGCCGTGCCGCTCGCGAGGAACGCGGCCAGCGGACGGCGCGCGGCGCTGAACGCGAAGGCGAACACACCGCCGGCGATGCCCAGTGCGGGCAGGGTCCACAGCAGCGGCCAGCGGCCGAAGTTGTTCATCCAGGCGCCGGTGGCGCGGGTGACGGTCTTCGCGTCGGGCAGGAACACGCTGTTCGCATCCGGCATGGCCGCGATGCGATAACCGTCGATACCATGGGCGATCCACAGGCCGCCCTGTGCGAACAGCAGCACGGTCAGCGCGGCGGCGCCCAGGGCCATCGTGCGTGCGCGCCCGGCCACGGCGCCTTCGGTCTTTTGCTGCAGGTACGTTGCGCCGTGCAGCACCAGCATGGCCAGCGACAGCACGCCGCACAGCAGGCCGAACGGATTGAGCAGGTCGAAGAACGTACCCGTGTATTCCAGGCGCAGCATGTCGTCGTAGCGGAACGGCACGCCCTGGAACAGGTTGCCGAAGGCGACGCCGAAGATGACGGGTGGGACGACGCCGCCGGCGAACAGGCACCAGTCCCAGGTGGCGCGCCAGCGCGGGTCGGGCAGCTTGTTGCGGTAGTCGAAGCCGACGGGGCGGAAGAACAGCGCGAACAGGCACAGCAGCATCGCGACATAAAAGCCCGAGAACGCGGCGGCGTACACGAGTGGCCACGCGGCGAAGATGGCGCCGCCGGCCGTGATCAGCCAGGTCTGGTTGCCTTCCCAGGTGGCGCCGATCGAATTGATGACGACACGGCGTTCGGTGTCGTTGCGGCCGACGAAGGGCAGCAGCGCGCCCACGCCGAAGTCGAAGCCGTCGGTGAGCGCAAAGCCCACCAGCAGCACGCCGACGAAGCACCACCAGATGAATTTATAGGTTTCGTAGTCGAACAGCATATCGGTTCCTTCGTGGGTTCAGGCGGCCGCRGCGTGGTCGTCGGCGCGGGACAGCGGGGTCTCGCCGTGGTAGCGGCCCGTGTGCAGGCTGGCCGGGCCGAGCCGGGCATACTTGACCATCAGGCCCATCTCGACGACGAGCAGCAGCGTGTAGAAGCCGAGGAAGCCGGCCAGGCTGAACCACAAACTGCCGGCGGACAGGCTCGAAGCCGAGAGGTGCGTGGGCAGCACGCCGGCGATGGTCCACGGCTGGCGGCCGTATTCGGCCACGACCCAGCCCAGTTCGGCGGCGACCCACGGCAGCGGGATCGCGATCACGCACAGCTTCAGCAGCCAGCGCTGCGGCGCGAGGTTGCGGCGCACCATGAAGTAGACGGAGGCGCCGAAGATGAACAGGAACAGGAAGCCGAGGAAGACCATGCCCCGGAACGACCAGAACAGCGGGGCGACTTTCGGGATCGTGTCGGCGGCGGCTTGCCGGATCTGGGCGTCGGCGGCGTCGACGACGTTCGGGGTGTATTTCTTCAGCATCAGGCCATAGCCGAGGTCGTTCTTGACGGCGGCGAACGCGGCCCGGGCTGTGGGCGACCTGTCGCCACCCTTCAGGCGCAGCAGCGCGGCATAGGCCTCTTTGCCCTTGCGGATGCGCGCCTCGTTCTCCGCGCGCAGTTCCTTGATGCCGGCCACCTGGCCATCTGTCGAACGGGTGGCGATCAGGCCGAGCACGTACGGGATGCGCACGGCGTAGTGGGTGGTCTGCTGTTCGTCGTCGGGGAAGCCGAACAGCGTCAGGCCTGCCGGCGCCGCCTCCGTTTCCCAGGCCGCTTCGATGGCCGCCAGTTTGACTTTGTTGACCTCGCCCGCCGTATAGCCGGATTCGTCGCCCAGCACGATCACGGACAGGGTCGACGCGAGGCCGAATGCGGCCGCGATGGCGAAGGAGCGCAGCGCGAACTGCACGTCGCGCGCCTTCAGCAGGTACAGCGCCGAAATGCCTAGCACGAACATCGACGCGGTGACATAGCCGGCCGCCGCCGTGTGCACGAACTTCACCTGCGCGACCGGATTGAAGATGACGTCGGCGATCGATACGAGCTCCATGCGCATCGTGTCGAAATTGAACTCGGCGCCGACGGGGTGGTTCATCCAGCCGTTGGCGATGAGGATCCACAGCGCCGACAGGCTCGAGCCGAGCGCGACGCAGAACGTCACGACCAGGTGCTTGCCCTTCGACAGACGGTCCCAGCCGAGGAAGAACAGGCCGACCATCGTGGATTCGAGGAAGAAGGCCATCAGGCCCTCGATCGCCAGCGGGGCGCCGAAGATGTCGCCCACGTAGTGCGAGTAATAGGCCCAGTTCGTGCCGAACTGGAATTCCATCGTGATGCCGGTGGTGACGCCCATCGCGAAGTTAATGCCGAACAGCTTGCCCCAGAACTGGGTCATGTCCTTGTAGATCTGGCGCCCGGTCATCACGTAGACGGACTCCATGATGACGAGGATCCAGGCCAGGCCGAGGGTCAATGGAACGAACAGGAAGTGATACAGCGCGGTGGCTGCGAACTGTAGCCGTGACAGGGCTACGACATCGTCGAGCGGTGGCATGTCGAACTCTTATTTCTTGGTGGAGGAAACGGGGGCGGCCGGTACGGCGAACAGGTGGCGCTCCACCTGGCCGGCCGGCAGCAGCATGTGCCGGGTCTGCGGATGCGAGAAGCAGGCGAACCAGAGGCCGTACAGCGCAAGGCATTTGACGGCGACGGTGAGAAGCAGCGTCCGGGCCAGGCGTGCGCGGCGCGGGTGGGGCAGGGCAGCGGTGTTCATTTGCGTCTTCAAAAAATCGATGCGCATCGATCAGGATGAGGTAGCGCAACGATGACGCAAGGTTAATGTTTCACTTTTGAAAAATCCTTGATGCAAGTCAAAAAGCCCGGACGCCCGGTGCGGCCGGCTTTAACCCGCGAGGGGACGCGCGCCGATCCAGGCGCCGCCGGCGCACAGCCCATGCGCCACCTGGACCACGAGCCGGCTGACGGCCGCCGCCGCATTGGTGAGCGGGATATTGCGTGAGGTGCAAAGGACGACTGTGCGTGCGATGTCCGGATCGTGGATGGCGAGCGCGCGCATGGCGCCGCGCTCGACCTCGGCCTGGACCGGCGCCACCGGCAGGATGGTGGCGCCCATGCCGGCCAGGATGGCCGACTTCAGGATCGCGATGGAATTGATCTCGATGACATCCCGCGTGGCCAGGCCCGCCGCGCGCGCCGTGCTCTCGATGCGCGGCCGTACGCCGTGCTGCAGGCCCGGCAGGATGAGTGTGGTGTCCAGGACGTCGCGCAGCGCGAGGCTGTCCCGCCCGGCGGCCTCGGGCGCGTCGGCGCGGCRGATGAAGCGCAATTCTTCCTCGACGAGGGGCGTGGCGGTGAAGCTGCCGAGCTGGCCGTCGTCGAACAGCACGGCCAGGTTGATGCGGCCGGCGCGCAGCTGCTCGGCCAGGCTGCCGGTGATTTCCTCGGTCAGCTGCAGCGTGATTTCGGGATAGCGCTGGCGGATCGCGGTCAGCAGCGGCAACGCGAGGGCGCCGGAAATACTGTGCGGCAGGCCGAGCGTGACGCTGCCGGACGGCCGCTCCGCCGATTGCACGACGGCCGCCTGCGCATCCGCCACCTGCTTGAGGATCGCCTGGGCATGCTCATAGAACACCTTGCCGGCATCGGTGCTGAGCACGCCCTGGGCCGAGCGGTGCAGCAATTGCACACCCAATTCTTCTTCAAGCTGGCGCAATTGCTGCGTCAGCGCCGGCTGCGCCACGTGCAGGACCAGGGCCGCGCGCGACAGCGAGCCGTGGTCCACGATGGCAACGAAATAGCGCAGCTGGCGAAGTTCCATTTTGTAAATATTTGTATCTCAATAACAACATGATGACCATAAGTTTATACTTGGCAACTTTCTTGTCATCAAGTTGTTATTATTGAACGGTGCCGGTCGCGGCGAGATTAACACAACCCCGAACCCTCTCATGCTCAAGAAACTCGATTCGTCCCAGCTGCGCGTCGGGATGTTCATCCACGATCTGGATTGCGGCTGGATGGACCATCCATTCCTCCGCAACCGCTTCGCCATCACGTCCGAGGACGAGATCCGCAAGATCCTCGCATCCGGCATTCGCAGCGTGACGATCGATTGCACACGCGGGCCGGACGTGGCCGACGCGCCCACGGTCGCCGAGGTCGAGGCGGTGACGGAGGCCGAGGTCGCCGCGCTCGCCGCCAAACCGGTGCCGCCGCTACGCACCACCCTGGCCGAGGAATTCGACCGTGCCACGGTGATCCGGCGCCAGGCCGCGGGCCTCGTCAAGACCGTGATGCAGGATGCGCGCCTGGGCAAGGCGGTGGAACTGGACCAGGTGTCGCCGGTGGTCGAGAACATCACCGCATCGATCCTGCGCAATGCATCCGCGTTGCTGGGCCTGTCCGTCATCAAGAACAAGGACGATTACACGTTCCTGCACTCGGTCAGCGTGTGCACCCTGCTGGTCGCATTCTGCCGCTCGCGCGGGATGGACGCCGAGACGACATACCAGGCCGGCATCGGCGGCCTGCTGCACGACACCGGTAAAGCCCTCGTCCCGGACCATATCCTGAACAAGCCGGGGCGCCTGACCGACGAGGAATTCGACGTTGTCCGGCGCCATCCGAAGGACGGCTACGACATCCTGCGCCGTTCGGCCGGGATCGGCGCCATTCCGCTCGACATCACGCTGCACCACCACGAGCGGCGCGACGGCACCGGCTATCCGGACGGCCAGGGCGAGCAGGACACCAGCGAGCTGGCGCAGATGGCGGCGATCGTGGACGTGTACGACGCCATCACGGCCGACCGTTGCTACCACAAGGGTATGCCGGCCGCGGAGGCGCTGCGCAAGATGTATGAGTGGAGCAAGTTCCATTTCAGTCCGGCGCTGACCCAGGAATTCATGCGCTGCGTCGGCATCTACCCGGTCGGTACGCTCGTCCTGCTGGAGTCCGGGCGCCTGGGCGTCGTGGTGGAGCCGCATGAGACGAGCCTGCTCACGCCCAGGGTCAACGTGTTCTACAGCACGAAGAGCCAGACTTATATCAAGCCGGAGACGGTGGACCTGGCGCGCGGCCTGGGCTTTGGTGGTGGCGACAGGATCGTGCGCCACGAGGCGCCGGAAAAATGGCAGGTCGACCCGCTGCGCTTCCTGCAGGTGGCTTGAGCGCGCAAGGCGCGTTCAAAAGAATTCGGCGGTGTCGTTGGAGGCGACGGTCTGCAGCAGGCCGTGCGCGACGAGGTCGTCGTAATGGCAGGCGCGGTTGCGCCCATTGCTCTTCGCGTAGTACAGCGCCTGGTCGGCATGGCCCAGCGTGACCACCGGCGATTCGTAGGCGCGGATGCTGACGAAACCGACGCTGACCGTGACCTGGCCCACCTGCGGGAATACGTGGCTTTCGACGCTGGCGCGGAAGCGTTCGATGATCTTCCAGGCATTGTCCAGCGTGGTGGAGCGCAGCAGCACGACGAATTCTTCGCCGCCGAAGCGGAACACGCGGTCCTGGGCGCGGAACGCCGACTGCAGCAGGTTGGCGATCAGGATCAGCACTTCGTCGCCGTACAGGTGGCCGAACTTGTCGTTGACGGCCTTGAAGTGGTCGACGTCGACGACGGCCAGCCACTGTTTTTCCTCGGCATGGTGCTGGCGCCGCTCGGGCTGGCCCGGCAGGCGCGCCTCCGGCTCGTGGGCGCACTGCAGCATGCGCGCCAGCTGGTCGTCGAACGTCTTGCGGTTGAGCAGGCCGGTGAGGGAATCGCGCTCGCTGTAGTCGAGCAGGTTCTGGAAATTGCGGTAGACGCCGACGATGCCACCGATCATGTACACGGCGTCGTGCGAAAACGCCTTGTCGTCGCGGATCTCGAGGCAGGTCGTGACCTTGTCGCCGAACCAGATCGGCAGCCACAACACGCGCGTGCCGTCCGTCAGGAGGGCTTGCGCGCTGGCCTGGCGCTCGCCGAGGCAGCGTTTCAGTTCGGGGAAGGCAGTGACGGGATCGCCCAGGGCACCGTCGGGCATGTCTTCAAGATACGCCGTGCCACCTCTCGCGATGCTCGCGCGGGCACGCAGGTATTGCTGTCCAGACACGGTCGTGATGGTCAGTATGCGCGTCCGCTGCGCGCCCGCCAGCTCCTGCACGGCCGAGATCACGGAAATATCCAGCATCGCGTGATCGCGATGGCCGGTCATGTCCACCATGTGTTTCAGAAGCGAATCCATGTCGTTCTCGGCAATGTAATCAACCGACCTGCGGGCTTGGCAGCCGCCGTCGCGTTCGCAGAATCTGGCATTTCACAAAGAGCAAGCCGAACAGGATATAGCGTTTTTATATTCTAAGCAATTATGCAAATGCAATTTTTTTAGCCTGAGTGAACTTTCTCAAAGCAAAACGACACAGCGCTCGTGGAAGGGAACGGCGTTCCGATTCCTTAGAACAAAAAATAGTTCCTTGAGGCAAATTTGTGGGTCATCAAGTTGCCGTGCGGCACCAAATTTTATAGTGAACTCACTGACACGGAACGCAGCAAGCCAGCTAAAAAAAGTGACTTGACCTGCGCTCTCCGGCCAGTGCAGTTCTTATCCACCCACCATATGGGAGTTTGTCATGAGCAATTTCATCTCCGCCGTCAAAACCTTTGCTGCTGACGAGAACGGTGTGACGGCCATCGAGTATGGCCTGATCGCTGCCCTGATCGGCGTCGCGATGGCAGCTTCGGCGAAAACCATCGGCGAGAAGGTGAATGCGGTGTTTACCTACGTCGCGGGCCAGCTGGTCACCCCGTAATGTAGCGGCAGCCCTCCGGGTTTCCGGCCCGGGGGGCTTTTTTTCGGGAGTCGTCATGCAAATCGAACAATACCGCGATACGCTGCTCCTGCTCATGGTAAGTATCGCCGCCGTCAACGACCTGGCGACGCGGCGCATTCCCAACCGTCTTCTGCTCGCCGGCCTGGCCGGCGCGCTGCTCCTGCACGCGTTGTCCGCCGAACCGGACGCCGCGCTGCTGTCCGCGCTCGGCGGCATGCTGCTGGGCCTCGCGATCTTCCTGCCGTTCTATCTGGTGCGCGGCATGGCTGCCGGCGACGTCAAGATGATGGCCGTCGTCGGCTTCTTCACCGGTCCCACCGAAGCATTCCAGATCGCCATCTTCACGTGGTGCGCCGGCGGCTTGATGGCGCTGTTGCTGATCGTGTTGCGCAGCCGCCTGCGGCAGGCCTTCGTCAACGTCGGCCACCTGTTGTCCGGCACGACGCTCCCGCAGAGTGCCGGGGCGATGCCCTATGGCGTGGCCATCGCGCTCGGCACGATCGTTGTCCTCGTCACTCATTATGGATGAGTCCGCTCTTGGCGAAGCTCAAGGGTGGCCAAAAGACCGCTCGCTAGAATCATTCTGACCTGTTTCGGAAAACAAGCAAGGCAAGGGGGTTCCCGATGTTTGAAACGCTATCGACAGGCAGTACCGCGACGGGCCCACGCGCCGCGCAACCGGCAGCGGCGGGCGGTCCGGAAGTCGCACCGATCCTGCCACGCCAGGCCAAGACCGTGCGCGATACCGGTCTCGAACCGCGCTTCGTGACGGACCTGGTGCTCAAGACGATCGAGGCCACCGGCAAGGCGCCGCTGCCCCTGCTGGCCGGCAAGCTGCGGCTGTCGATCAGCGTGCTGCGCGAGATCCTCAATCCGCTGATCGCGGAACAGCAGGTGGAAGTCGCGTGGTGCGGCGAGTCCGATATCGACATGCAATACCAGCTGACCGCGATCGGCCAGCGCGGCGCGCTCGACGCCCTGGCGCGTTGCCGCTACGTCGGTCCGGCGCCCGTCACGCTCGCCTCGTATCGCGCCGTGGTCGAACGCCAGGCATTGCGCCATGCCGATGCCGAGCGCATCACGCCCGCGCAACTGGCCGGCGCGCTCGGCGAGGATGGCCTGACGCCGGCCGCGCGCGACGTGCTGGGCGCGGCCCTGTACGCGCGCCGTTCGCTGCTGCTGTACGGCCCGTCCGGCGGCGGCAAGACGACGCTGGCGCGCAAGCTCGGGCGCCTGCTGCCGGGCCCGATCGCCGTGCCGTATGCCTTGATGGCGGGGCGCCAGGTGATCCGCCTGTACGATCCGGCCGTGCACGTGGCGCCGCCGCCGGTCGCGCGCCAGCATGAGGAACGGCGCAGCTGCGACGCGCGCTGGACCGTGTGCCAGCGTCCGCTCGTCCACGTCGGCGCCGAACTGGGGCGCGACATGCTCGACCTGCGCTACGACGCGGAAGAGGGCGTGTACCACGCGCCGCCGCACCTGCAGGCGAACAACGGCATGCTCGTGCTCGACGACGTCGGTCGCCAGCGCATCGCCGCCGCCGAGCTGTTGAACCGCTTCATCGGCCCGCTGGACGCAGGTTGCGACCAGCTGTCGCTGCAGGGCGGCCAGGCCGAACTGATGCCGTTCGATGCCGCCGTCGTGTTCGCGACCAATCTGGCGCCGGGGAACGTGTTCGACGACGCCGCGCTGCGCCGCATCGGCTACAAGGCGGAGATCGGTGCCTGGTCGCCGCACGCCTACCGCGCCCTGCTGCGCCGCCAGTGCCGGATGCGCCGCATCGAGGCCGAGGACGCCGCGGTCGACCACCTGGTCGACCGACTGCACCCGCAATCCGGGCGCCCGTTGCTGGCCTGCTATCCGGGCGAACTGCTCGACCGGGTCGCCGATTTCGCCGGCTTCGCCGGAACCGAACCGCACCTCACCATCGCGGCGGTCGAGCAGGCCTGGCGCAGCATGTTCATCGCCGGCACGACGGAGGCCGCAAAATGAAAAACAAGCGTGCCATCCTCGTCATGACCGTCGCGGTCCTGTTCGGATTCGCGGCCGTCGTGTTCGCATCGAGCTGGTTGCTCAAGCACCCGGACAACAGCAGCGGCCGCATCGTCGTGGCCGCCACCGACATCAGCCTCGGCCAGCGACTGACGCCCGACATGTTCAAGTTGGCCGACTGGCCCGCCAACAGCCTGCCGAGAGACGCCTTCCGGGATCCGCAGAAGCTCGGCGGCCGTGTCCTGAAGACCAATCTGCTCATGGGCGACCCGGTCAGCGAAGCGAAGCTGGCGCCGGCCGGCACGCTCGGCGGGCTGTCGGCGCTGATCACGGAAGGCAAGCGCGCGATCACGGTGCGCGTGAACGACGTGATCGGTGTCGCGGGCTTCGCGCTGCCCGGCAACTACGTCGACATCATCGTCAGTACCCAGAAGGACGTGCCGCCCGGTGCCGACGCCCGCCAGCAGAACATCTCGAAGATCGTGCTGGAGCGGATCCTCGTGCTGGCCGTTGCGCAGGAAGTCAATCGCGACGAGACCAGGCCGAAAGTCGTCAACGCGGTCACCCTGGAAGTCACGCCGGAGCAGGCCGAGAAGCTCGACCTGGCACGCAGCGTCGGCACGCTGTCGCTGGCGCTGCGCAACCAGGTCGATCCGCAGTCGGCCAGCACCGAAGGCGCGACCAAGCTGACCCTGCTGCCCGAAGCGCCGCCGCCGGCGCCGCGCAAGAGCGCACCGAAGCCGGCACCGGCGGTGCGTCCCGCGCCGGTGGTGGTCAAGGTGGCGGCGCCGGTGCGGCGCGACTGCGTCACCGTGCTCAACGGCCTGCGCATGTCGCAGGAGTGCTTGTGAACTTCAGCCAGGGTATAGCCATGAAC